>NZ_JBFRFR010000004.1:0-147823 GCF_052114925.1 Bradyrhizobium sp. 2TAF36
GTGCTGATTCCGCTCGATGTCGCCCACCATTCCAGAATGATCTCGCCCACCGTTCCGATTTGATGTCGCCCACCATTCCGGGATGATGTCGCCCGGGGTGACGAGGCCTCTTCTGGCTCCGATACGGTCCCGCCTTTCGGCTTTGCGAAGGGGGACCTGGATGCCGACGGAGAGGTTTGCGATGCGCCATGTGCGCGATGTGATCAGATTGAAGTCGGCCGGGATGCCGACCCGCGAGATTGCGCGGCGGGTCGGCACGGCCCCTTCGACGGTGCGGTTGACGATCCGCCGGTTCGAGGCGGCGGGGCTGACCTGGCCGTTGCCAGACGACGTCACCGACACGGTGCTGGAGGCCCGGCTGTTCGCCAACGCCGGAGCCGGTCCGGGCACCCGGCGGGGCCATCGGCGGCAGGCCGAGCCGGACTGGGCGGCGGTGCATCGCGAGCTCAAGCGCAAGCACGTGACGCTGTCGATTGTGTGGGAGGAGTACATCGCGGGCGAASCCGGCGGGTATCGCTATTCGCGGTTCTGCGAGCTCTACCGGGCCTGGGAAGGCCGGCTGTCGGTGACGATGCGCCAGTCGCATGCGGCCGGCGACAAGCTGTTCGTCGACTATGCCGGCGACGGCGTGCCGGTGGTGATCGACCGGTTCACCGGCGAACGGCGCACTGCGCAGATCTTCGTCGCGGTGCTCGGCGCATCGAGCTTCACCTACGCGCAGGCGACCTGGACGCAGGGGCTAGCCGACTGGATCAGCGGGCACGTCGGCGCCTTCGAGGCGATCGGCGGCGTGCCGGCACTGCTGGTGCCGGACAACACCAAGGTCGCGGTGATCAAGGCCTGCCTCTACGATCCGCAGATCAACCGCAGCTACGCCGATATGGCGGCGCATTACGGCACCGCCATTCTGCCGGCCAGGCCACGACGGCCACGGGACAAGGCCAAGGTCGAGCAGGCGGTCCTCATGGTCGAGCGCTGGCTGCTCGGACGGCTGCGCCACCGGATCTTCCACAGCCTCGCTGAGGTCAACGCGGCGATCGCCGAGTTAATGACCCGGCTCAACGAGGAGCGGCCGATCCGGCGGCTCGGCGTCACCCGCCGCAAGCTATTGGAGGAGATCGACCGGCCGGCACTGAAGGTCTTGCYGGAGAGCCCTTACGTGTTCGCCGAGTGGCGGATCTGCCGGGTCAGCATCGACTATCACGTCGAGGTCGAGGCGCATTACTACAGCGTCCCGCATCGCTTCGTCCGCGCCGAGGTCGAGGTGCGCTTCACCGCCCGCACCGTGGAGATTTTCCACAAGGGCGAGCGGATCGCCGCGCATCAACGCGTGAGCGGCAACCACAAGCACACGACCGTACCGGAGCACATGGCCTCCAGTCATCGGCGCTACGCCGGCTGGACCATCGAGCGCATCCGCAAGGATGCAGCCACGATCGGGCCGGCCACCGCGGCGCTGTGCGATCTGATCCTGGATGAACGCACGCACCCCGAGCAGGGCTTCCGCGCCTGCCTCGGCATCATCCGGCTGGCCCGCTCCTACGGGCAAGAGCGGCTCGATGCCGCAGCCATGCGGGCGATCGATATCGGCGCGCGCACTTACGGTTCGGTCAAATCGATCCTCGCCAACAATCTTGATCGGCGTCCTTCACCCAAGCGCTCCGCGGACGACGCGCCGATCCTCCATCCCAACATCCGCGGGCCGCGCTACTACAATTAGGAGATCACGCCTTGCTCACCCATCCGACCCTCGATCAGCTCCATCAGCTCGGCCTTCACGGCATGGCCAAGGCCTTCGCCGACATCGAAGCCGGCGGCGAGGCCGCCAGCCTCGGCCACGCCGAATGGCTTGCGCTCCTGCTCRAACGTGAAGCGTCGCTGCGACGCGACAAGCGACTGTCGAAGCGGCTTCAATATGCCAAGCTGCGCCAGCAGGCCTGCGTCGAGGACATCGACTATCGCACCCCGCGCGGCCTCGACCGCAGCCTCTTGACGATGCTGGTCGAAGGCCAATGGATCGCCGACCACGCCAATCTTTTGATCTGTGGCCCGTCCGGCGTCGGCAAGAGCTGGCTCGCCTCGGCGCTCGGCAACAAAGCCTGCCGCGACAATCGCTCCGTGCTCTATCAGCGCGTCCCGCGACTGTTCAGCGATCTGGCCTTGGCGCGCGGTGACGGCCGCCACCCCCGCCTGCTGCGCGCGCTCGGCCGCGTCGATCTCCTCATCCTCGACGACTGGGGCCTCGAGCCGCTCGACGCCGCGGCCCGCCACGACCTCCTGGAGATCCTCGAGGACCGCTACGGCCACCGCTCCACCATCGTCACCAGCCAGCTTCCCGTCGATCAATGGCACGCGCTGATCGGCGACCCCACCTACGCCGACGCCGTTCTCGACCGCCTGGTCCATAACGCCCACCGGATCGATCTCAACGGCGAGAGCCTGCGGCGAACCCGTAAGCCCGGCCGAAAGGCCTGAGCCCGTGGCCCTGTGGACATGCCGCTGCGCTTGGACAACGCGAAGGGCGTTGCCCACATGCCCACAGCAGGAGCAGCAAAAAACAAGTCCTTCGAGCCGCGATTCAAGATTGACCACGCGGCTTCGCCGATGCCAGAAACCAGACAGCCAGAACGCCTCGCGCCCCGGGCGACATCAAATCGGAAGGGTGGGCGAGATCATCTCGGAATCCTGGGCGAGATCAAATCGGTACACCCGGGCGAGATCATCGGAATCCGCAGAAGCGCTCGCAAGCCAAATTATTTCACTCACAATGACTGGCAAAATGTCCGCCGAGCCGGCTGCATTTCGCGCCGGGGATACCGGCGGGGGAAGCGGATCGCACACCAATCCGAATGGATCGACACCGAAAGTTGGTGGCTCGTTAGCGAGCTACATAAAGGCAAAGAAGGCTGAGAAGAATCAGGTCCGCCGATTTCTCGTTACAGCCTATTGGCTCTCTGGACGTACGACTGAGGCGCTCACTGCGAGTGTTGTCACAAAGGCTTTGCTGGATAATCATCAAAAGCGACTGGCCAATTCGGCTGATTGCCTAAACAAAAATGTTAGCAAGGGGTTTTGTGAGAAGACGAAAGGAGGGGCATTCTTCATCACTCCGGAGGGACTTGAGGCGATTGAAAGTGCGCCTGCTGAATGAGCGTCCAGAGTGCGCTATCAGCGATTCCGGACGGATTGCGTCTACCGTTATTGTCCGAGTACCAGTCGATCGTACAGAATTTCGCTGAGCATCGATGGTCGCCTTCGGAGCTCAGCGGCGGCAAGTTTTGCGAGATCGTGTTCACGATCTTAGACGGCTACGCGAAAGGCATTTACTCAATTTCGCCGAAGAAACCGCGTGCCTTCGACCAAGCGTGCAAGCTGCTCGAAAACAATAGCCAGGTCCCACGCAGCTTCCAGATTTTGATCCCGCGACTTTTGCCTGCGCTCTTTGAGGTCCGAAACAATCGGGGCGTGGGGCATGCAGGCGGTGATGTCGATCCCAATCATATGGATGCAGTATTCGTCCTTTCTAGCTGCACTTGGGTCATGGCGGAATTGGTCAGGGTCTTTCACAATGTCTCAATTCTCGACGCGCAGGATATTGTCGATAAATTAGCCGAGCGGCGAATGCCATTGCTTTGGATCGGCGACGGTATGCGGCGCGTGCTCGATCCCAAGATGGGTTTGCGAGAGCAAATTTTGTTGTTGCTCTGCACATCGCCTGGCAAAATCGCGACCGCAGAACTGAAGAATTGGACTGGCTACAAGAATAATACCTACTTTAGGAAGCTTCTTCGCGAGATGCACGAAGAGCGTCAGATCGAATTGGACAGCGATGGCAGCGCGGCGCTCATTTTGCCACCCGGGGACAAGATCGCTTCGGAAATTATAGCGAAGCGAGTTTGATAAATGTCCGATTGGATAACGGCAGTGCATCTGCGCCGAAATAGCGGACGGCATCTACCTACTGCATCTCCATAATGCCAAAGCAGTGCGAGCACTCGATCCGCAATGAAAGACGCTGAATGTCAGCAACGTTAATGGATTGGCGCCTTGGGCTTCCATAACGGACGACCCTATGGACTGATTGCTAAGAGCAGATTGTCGAGGTCTCGTGGCGACATTCTAATCCCAAAGCGAGATTCGCAATACGACCTCAGCGTGACGCATTTCAGGACAAATACCCTATAAGTTGGATCGCAGTCGTATTGTGTTTTCTCGTCTGCGCTTTCGGGAAAGGAAAGTGATCGGATGCCCCGGTTCGCACGAGAATCATAGATGAAGAAAAGAGTTGGTACGTGGAAGTGGAGATATTTTGAGGCGAGAGATCGCTTGTTGAGTTCGGTAATTTGGCCGAATAAGTCTGTTGTGCGCTTATGAATCTCCAGCATCACTGGAAGCGCAGATGAGCCATAGGGGGCCACTGACTTGKCTTGGCTTATCCACTTGTCCAGCCCAGACTTCATTATCGCGGGTGCCACTCGCTCAAGGTAAAATTTGTCGTTTGTCTCACCGGGCGAGACGACCTTGCGCCGCTCTATTGCTGCTGCATAGACGCGACCGATGATGTTTAGCTTTGCCAAGATTACTTGCTCGTCCGTGTGATACGGATGTTCGCGACAGAGTCGATAAAGGATTTCATTTGTTAGACTCCAAGGCGTCGTCTCTCTAGCGCTTTCGGCTTGTTTGCGCGTTACGCAACTGATTGACCTGAGTTCTTTCATCGCTCAGCTATCCTTACCCCGCAACGATCACCACCAACCACCGGCAACGTCATCCGCGGCCAGCAATGTCGCCAGCGTCACCGTGCCCGACACCGGGTTCACCAGCCGCCAATACTGAACCGCAAAGATATACGCGTTCGCGCCGGTCGGCAGCGCCGCGAACAGCACGACGACGCCAGCCGCAAGCAGGGGCAAGTTCAGGCGCTTTGCGAGCACGAAGGCCTCACGCCCTCCTCAACGCGCGATCCAATCCCGTCTCATCGCGCGTCAGGAGACGATGGCCTTGATTTGCGCAGTGTCCGCGAATTCAATCAGCTCAATGATTTTGCCATCCTGAAATTTGAAGAGGTCCAGGACTTCCGTGCTGAAGACTTTCCCGCTTGGACGGTATCGGATGACAAGGCGGGACCGTATTGCAGCACAATTCCCTTCAACCAATTCGCTCAGGATCTCGCGCTTTTCGAAGTCGAAATGGTCAATGAATTGACCGAAGGCGCCACGCAGTGGTTCGTGCCCCTGCACACTTCCTGTCAGGTGCAGTGCGCTTTTGTCGCCCACCAGGTTGAACAGGCCCTCGGGATGAAAAGCGGCCACCAGGCCTGCCGCGTCACCATCACCGCGCGCGGCGTAAGCGCGCTTGATCACGTCGAGCATTTCCTCGCGATGTCCCATATCCGCCTCCTGCTATGGGTATCATCGCAGGATAGCTACCTTTGCGTGCAAAGGCAAAATTAAAACCACCACCATCACCGGCAACGTCACCGCCGCCAGCAGCGTCCCCAGCGCCACCGCGCCCGACACCGGGTTCACCAGCCGCTGATACTGGGCCGCGAAGATGTACGCGTTGGCGCCGGTCGGCATCGCTGCGAACAGCACGATCACGCCGGCTGCGACCGGAGGCAGACCGAGCAGCTTGGCCAGCACGAACGCGGCCGCCGGCGTCGCCAGAAGCTTGAGCGCGCCCATCACTGCGATGCTCCTCGCCTTTGATCTCGAAGCGGRAGAAATGCGCAGAGTGATCGGCTGCGTCAACATTTCTGGCTTGGTTTGCTCATCCTCGGCGATGTAGCCTGATTGCGCATTGCGATCTGCGTCGATGGCCGTACGCATCCCAATGACCTCGGCCGCATCACGTCTGGCCTTTCCGAGGAAATTCGAGCGCAACAATCGTTGGAGATCTCATGTCGAACTCCGATCTCGCGTTGTCGATTGCGCTCGGTGTCGGTCTTGCGGCCGCGACGGGCTTCCGGGTGTTCCTGCCGATGCTGGTTGCCAGCGTGGCCGCTTACTCGGGTTCGCTTCCTTTGGGCGACGGTTTCGCATGGCTTGGAACACCTGCTGCAATGCTCATGCTTGGCGTGGCCGCGCTCCTGGAGGTTGGTGCGTATTTCATTCCCGGCGTGGACAATTTGCTCGATGTCATCGCCGCGCCTGTCGCCGTGATCGCCGGAGCCATCCTGTCAGCGGCGACCATGGCAGATCTTCCACCGATGATGAAATGGACGGCCGCCATCGTCGCGGGCGGCGGCGCGGCCGGCATCGTGCATGGCGTCACCGCGGCCGTGCGGGCCAAATCGACGGTCCTGACGGCTGGCCTCGGCAACTCAACGGTTGCGACCGCCGAACTGGGCGGTGCACTCCTCGTATCGCTTCTTGCCCTGGCTGCGCCGGTTGCCGCCTTCGTGCTCGTCGTTCTGATGCTCTGGCTGGCGATACGTTTGATCCTGCGCTTGCGGAGGTCAGCTCCTCGCGCGGATCTACCGGAATGACCGCGTGACTGCTCGTGCGGCTACCTCGCCCCCGCCACGATCACCACCACCACCGGCAACGTCACCGCAGCCAGCAGCGTCCCCAGCGCCACCGCCCCCGACACCGGGTTCACCAGCCGCTGATACTGGGCCGCGAAGATGTACGCGTTGGCGCCGGTCGGCATCGCCGCGAACAGCACGATCACGCCGGCTGCGACCGGAGGCAAACCGAGCAGTTTTGCCARCACGAACGCCACCGCCGGCATCGCCAGCAGCTTGAGCGCGCTCATCGCGGCGACGCTCAGCATCTCGCCTTTGACCTCAAATCGAAACAGGTTGATGCCGAGCGCGATCAGCGCTGCCGGCGATCCGGCCTGTGCAAGCAGCTCGATCGTCCGGTCGACGACGGGGTTGAGGCCGAGTCCCGTAAAGCGCCAGACCACGCCAAAGCCGATCGCCAGCATCAGCGGATTGCGCGCGAGATCCGCGAGCACGGGGCGGATGACCGACAGGACCGAACCTGTCCGCTTGCGGCTGACAAGCTCCATCTGCAGGATGCCGCAGAGCCAGAGCAACGGCGTGTTCACCGACAGGATCAGCGACATCGGCCCCGCGGCCTCGTTGCCCAGCGCCGAGAGCACCAGCGGAATGCCGAGCATCACGATGTTGCCGTAGACCGAGCCGATCGCGAACACGACGCCGTCCTCGCGGTCCTCGCGCCGTTCGCGCAAGCATGCCGAGAGCGCCAGCGCCGCGATCCAGGTGATGGCGAGCGCGCCGTAATAGGCGCCCCACATCCGGTAGGGGCTGACATCGGGGAATTCGGACACGACGATGGTGCGGAACAGCAGCGCCGGGATCGCGATGCTGAAGGCGAATTCGGAGATGCCCTTGTGCGCGGTCTCGGAGACGAAGCGAAACAGCACCGACGCATAGCCGGCCGCGATCAGGGCGAACACCGGCGCGACGATCAATACTGTGGCCATGCGCCCCTCATCTCACGGGGACATCACACGACCACCCCACGTCCTCGATCATGCCATCATGCCGCTGTTTTGCCCGACGAGTCAAATCGATTTCGTAAAATCCGTAACTGGCCGCCGTGGCCTGGCTACTGTGCATGGGGTTGTTTTCGCGTTTTTTTGTTGGACCGAAGCTGAAGCCGCGCGCGGACCCGATCTCGCCAGCCCTGCCAAGGRCTTAGCCTGATAGCGCGACATCGTGCCCGGGATGGGACCGCGCCGGGCCGACCGGCCTGTTGCCCGGAGCGCACAGGTGGCCGTTTTCGCTTCAGGCCTCGTTGCCAACGAACGCCCGTTCACCCACTATTCGCTCTGACTCGACATGTGGGGGGATCGATGCCGGCGCTCCGTTTCAAAAAATCCTTGGCTGCTGCGATCTCGGGCATTGCGCTCGCCGTCCTGGTCCATCCCGGCGCCGGCTTCGCCTACACGCAGGAGGAGCAGCAGGCCTGCTCGCCGGACGCGATGCGGCTGTGCGGCGAGTTCGTTCCGAACGTTGATGCCATCACCGCCTGCATGATCCAGAAGAAATCGCAGCTCTCGCCGCAGTGCAAAGTGTTCTTCCGCCAGGGACCCGAGCCCGGCGAGGCCCGCGCCGGTAAGCCGACGGCCAAGAAGAGCACCAAGCCTTCGCAGAAGGCGGCCAAGAAGAAGAAATCCAGCGAAAGCTGAGCGCGGGGCTAGCGTTCTTTCTTTGAAGCTCGTCGCGTCAGGGCAACAGCGCGAAGCGTCTTCGCGTCGGTGTCCCCTGCATGTGTGTTGCCGGCATCAGCTGCGCGCCAGCCTCCGGACTCCTTTTGTTCGCCTCGCCGTGCGGACGCCTGCGACAATTACCAGCGCGTTCGACGGAAAAGAGTCGCGAGAGGGTTTGCGCGGCGAGGTTGCATTCCGTTTTTCCCGCGTTGCTGCCGAAAAAGCGTGGGATTGCCGGCGTGAAGGGCGTTTCGTTGCGATTGGTATCCTGGTCGCGCGAAGCAGTGTGACTCAAAAGCCAACACGTCTTGTTATTTCGTGGCTCTGAGGCAACTGCCGGTAAATTTTTCTTTCCCGAATCAGCGCGGTGATTCATTTTCGTGATCTGGGGTCAATCTGGAGGCCAGAGGTATGAACGTAATTGTTTTTGCATCGCGTAAAGGCGGCTCGGGCAAGAGTACCCTGGCCGCACATCTCGCCGCGCAGATCAAGGCGAGCAAGCAGGTGATGCTCGTGGACGCGGATCCGCAGGGCTCGCTCACGCTGTGGCACAAGCTGCGCGGCACCAACGAGCCGCCGATCAAGGCTGCGGTGAACTCGGTCAGCGGCATCGTCTCCGCTGCCAAGCGCGACGGTTATGAATGGGTGTTGATCGACACGCCGCCGAATCTGTCGGCCGTCGTCGACGACGCGATCAAGAACGCGACCATGGTGGTCATTCCGGCACGTCCCGGCGTGTTCGACGTCAACGCGGTGCAGGAAACCATCCAGATGTGCCGCGCGGCGCGCAAGCCCTACGCGGTCGTGCTCAACGGTGCGCCGGCGCGCCGCGACGAGTCCGAAAGCCCGATCGTTACCATCGCCCGCGAGGCGCTGGCGAAATTCCGCGCGCCGGTGTGGGGCGGCCAGATCACCAACCGTTCGGATTTGCTGATGGCGCTCAGCCACGGCGAAGGCGCGCGCGAGTATCAGGCCGAGAGTCGTGCGGCCCAGGARATCGCAAGGCTGTGGGCGGCGATCGAGCGTTCAGTGAAGGCTATTCGCGGCACGGCGTCGGCATCCGGCGCAATGCACAAGCAGGCGGCATAATTTTCATAAATCATTCCCCGGACGGAAAGCGCGCGGAAGTCCGCGCGTTTTGCGTTTCGGCCCGGTGGAGACGCGTTATGCCACCATCAGCATGTAGAACACGATGACCGGCGACAGCGTCAGGATCACCGACCAGATGCCGGCGGCCCAGAGAATGTCCTCGGTGGTAAAGCTCTGCTGTCCGGCGTCGTAATGCGACGCCACTTCATTCTGGATATTCACAAAACGCCCCCGCGATTTCTTCGCTTATGGGCGCCAGTGATAGCCGGGATGTTTTAAGAATCCGGGTCGCAATTTCGGGCGCATTCGAACACAGGTGCTACCACGGATTAACCATGCCGGCGCAGTGCGCGCGTTCGCGCGGGGTTAAGCACGGGGCACGTTCTTACCCTCCCCTGGAGGGGGAGGGTCGCTGGGCATTGCGCGAAGCGAAATGCCTAGCGGGGTGGGGTGACAGTCTCTCCGCATCGAATAGTGCCCGAGTGGAGAGATCACCCCACCCCGCTCGCGCCGCCGCTAAACCCACTCACTGTATTTCCTTCTGATCTCGTCGATGTAGTCCGCGCGCGATTTCACCTCATCCGCGGTCAATCCGATATCGCGCCGCAGCCAGTCGGATAACTCGCTCGCATATGAAACGCGTTCCCATGCCGCCTTCAGCGCATCGCGCCATTGACGAATGTCCATAGGTCGATCTCTTTTCCGGATTGAGATGGTGTCGAGCGGACACGACGCTGCCTTCCCTCTCCCGCACGGGGAGAAGGGGGTGGCGGCGTGCGTGTGAAGAGAGGAAGCGGAGGCGCTACGCGGCGACTTTCATCCGTCGCTCGATCTCGCGGTCGATCTGGGCTGCGAGCTCGCTGCTCACTTCGACCATCGGCAGGCGCACTTCGGGGCTGTCGATCAGGCCGCACCGCCACAGCCAGTACTTCGCCGGCGCCGGGCTCGGCTCGGTGAACAACAAGCGCGTCAGCTCGGCGACCTCGTGCCAGCGCGCCTGCGCCGCGTCGTGGTTGCCTCGCTTCACCTCGGCATACACGGCGGCAAACGTCGCGGTCTCGACATGGGCGGACAGCACGATGCCGCCGTCGGCGCCGTCGGTGAGCGCCTCAAGGTAGTTCGCGTCCTCGCCGGTGAGCACGCGAAAGCCCTTCGGCCTGTCGCGCAGGAGCGCGATGGATTGCTCGCGGTTCGCGCCGCAATCCTTCAGCCCGACGATGTTCCGATGCTCGGCAAGCCGCAGCAGCGTCTGGTTGGTGATGTTGACCGAGGTGCGATAGGGGATGTTGTAGAGCGCGATCGGCCACGCCGCGTGATCGGCAAGGGCTTCGAAATGAGCCAGGAGCCCGCGCTGCGAGGGCCGCACATAATAGGGGCTCGCGATCAGATAACCGTCGATCGGCCAGTCCGCGGTCTCGTCGAGGCGTTCCTTCAGCCGCGAAGTGTCCGCGCCCGACAGTCCGAGGCAGATCGGCGGCGTGCGGCGCCCCGCCGCCATCTCGTCGCGCACGATGGCGACGAGGCGCTCGAGCTCGGTCTCGCGCAGCGTCATGCCTTCGCCTGAGGTCGCCCCCAGGATGAAGCCGTCGACGGCCTGCCCGCTGTAATGTCGCGTCAGCCGCCGCAGCGACCTCTCGTCGAGAGCGCCGTCGCGAAACGGCGTCACCAGCGGCAGCCAGAGTCCGTGCAAATGATCTTGTAGACCGGTCATGTTCCATCTCCTTCTCGGGAAAAAAACCTGAGACGGAGGGCACATGAAAAAACCCCGTCCAGGCGGCGGGGTTTCGGGATTTGCTTGCGATGACGAAGCTGTGTTAGCGCGCGCAAAAATCCGAGGTCCCCGGATGGGGGCCTTTTTTCGAGGCGACTGCCTTGAACGAGATTGCGCACGACTTCGTGATCATTCGCAAATGATGCGGGGTGTACGTGGAACTGTCAATACACGCGGAACGTGAAACCCGATGGGACAGAAAAAAAGCCGGGCTCAAGTGAGCCCGGCTTAAGGTATTGGCCACGTGAGGCCGACACAATCACCTTCCAAGAGGGATTACTGAACTCCCGCGCCACCGGAGGAGGGGGACAAATGCGCAACGCGAAGGCTCAGCGTGGAAACATTATGGGCTTGCCAAGCGCCATGCAGCAACCGTTCAGGTCGCATGTCAGACATGCGGAAATCAGGAAGGCCAGCGCTGCGCCTTGCTCACCACGAAGTCGCGGAACACCTGCACACGCGCGACCGTCTTCAACTCCTCGGGATAGACGAAATAAGTGTCGAGCTGGATCGAATCCGATTCTCCGAACAGCTGCACCAGGCGGCTCTGTTCCTCGATCAGATAGTCCGGCAGCGCCGCGATGCCGAGGCCCTGCTGACAGGCGCGGACGAGGCCGAGGATGTTGTTCACTCTGAAATAAGCCTCGCGCGGACCAGAGCCGTTGCGGCCGGCTTCGACCAGCCAGTTACGGTTCTGAAGATGCGGCGCGAAGTTGCCGTCGGAGAGCGTGATGATGCGGTGGGAGTCGAGCTCCTCGAGCGTGCGCGGCGTGCCGAAGCGCTTGATGTAATCCGGCGAGCAATAGGCGTGGAAGCCCATCGCGAACAGCTTGCGCTGGATGAGATCCGGCTGCGTCGGCTTGCGGGTGCGGATCGCGACGTCCGCCTCGCGCATCGACAGGTCGAGCTCCTCGTCGGTGACGATCAGCGAGATCCGGATCTCCGGATAGAGCGCAGTGAACTCGCCGAGCCGCGGGATCAGCCAGTTGATGCCGACGCCGGGCGTGGTGGTGATCTTGAGATCGCCGCTCGGCCGCTCGCGGCTGTCGGTCAGCTTGGCGCGCGCCGCCTGCAGCTGCATGAACACGTCATGCGCGGTGCGGAAGAGCAGGTCGCCCTGCTCGGTGAGGATCAGGCCGCGGGCGTGGCGGTGGAACAGCGAGACCGAGAGCTCCTGCTCCAGCGCCGACACTTGGCGGGACACCGCCGATTGCGACAGGCCGAGCTGCTCGCCCGCATGCGTGAAGCTGCCCGCTTCCGCCGCCGCGTGAAACACCTTCAGCTTGTCCCAATCCATATCCGTAAATCCGTCGCGTGTTCGAGGCATGATCTTTATTCCGCTGCAGCGCGCTCGCTGGCGCGCAGGGCCAGGAAACGTTCGGCTTCGAGAGCTGCCATGCAGCCGAGGCCGGCGGCCGTCACGGCCTGACGATAGGTCTCATCGGCGACGTCGCCGGCGGCGAACAGGCCGGGCACCGAGGTGGCGGTCGAGTTCGGGGCAACCTCGACATAGCCCGACCGTTTCAGCTTGACCTGGTCCTTCACGAGCTCGGTCGCCGGCGCGTGCCCGATGGCGATGAAGACACCGTCGGTCTTCACGTTCGTGAGTGCGCCGGTCTTGACGTTCTTCAGTCGCACATGGGTGACCTTGTTCGGGTTCTCGGTGCCGCAGATCTCGTCGACCGCCGAGTCCCAGACCACCTTGATCTTCGGGTGCTTGAACAGACGCTCCTGCAGGATGCGTTCGGCGCGGAAGTGATCGCGGCGATGCACGATGGTRACCTGCGAGGCATGGTTGGTGAGGTACAGGGCTTCCTCGACCGCGGTATTGCCGCCGCCAACCACCACGACTTCCTTGTTGCGGTAGAAGAAGCCGTCGCAGGTGGCGCAGGCCGAGACGCCGCCGCCCTGGAATTTCGTTTCTGACGGCAGCCCGAGCCAGCGCGCCTGGGCGCCGGTGGCGAGGATGACGCTGTCGGCGAGATAGACGTCGCCGCTGTCGCAGGTGAGGCGGAACGGCCGCTGCGTCGTCTCCAGCTTGGTGACCAGGTCGGAGACGATCTTGGTGCCGACATGGACCGCCTGCTTCTCCATCTGCTCCATCAGCCAGGGGCCCTGGATCACGTCGGCGAAGCCCGGATAGTTCTCGACGTCGGTGGTGATGGTGAGCTGGCCGCCCGCCTGGATCCCCTGGATCAGGATCGGCTCGAGCATCGCGCGCGCGGCGTAGATCGCCGCCGTGTAGCCGGCGGGGCCGGAGCCAATAATGACGACCTTTGCATGAACAGTGGCAGACATTTTGACGGACGCCTTTCACGGGGGATCTGCAGCGCGGGTGCGGAACGTGCCGGGAGGCGTCGCGGAAGCGCTGAAATATCAGAGCTAATCTAAGCCTTCTGGTGAGCTATGCAAGAATTGCATTCCCTGTCGGCGGATTTTTCCAACAGGGAACAAAAGTCGATTGCGCTGCACGCGCAATAAAATTGCGCAATTGCTGCGGACTGGCTATGAGGATTGCGTCAAATCCACCAATACAGCCGCAAAGGCCAGGAGTTCCAATCACGTGTCGCGGAACCTAGACGAGATCGACCTGAAAATTCTCACCGAGGTCCAGGCCGACGGTCGAATCACGAATGTCGAGCTGGCCAAGCGCGTCGGCATCTCGCCACCACCTTGCCTCCGCCGCGTCCGGGCGCTGGAGGAGGAGGGCTATATCCACGGCTATCGCGGCCTGCTCGACGCCCGCAAGCTTGGCTTCGACGTCACCGTATTCGCCGCGGTGCACCTGTCCAGCCAGGCCGAGGCGGATTTGCGTGCCTTTGAGGAGTTCGTCCGCGCCGAGCCGCTGGTGCGGGAATGCTGGATGCTCTCGGGCGAGGTCGATTTCATCCTGAAATGTGTCGCGCCAGACATGGCCACCTTCCAGGATTTCGTGACGCACCTCACCGCCGCGCCCCATGTGCGCAACGTGCGGACGTCGCTGGTGCTGCATAATTCGAAATACGAGGCGGCCGTGCCGCTTGATGTGAAGGGAAGAAGGTAAGCCTTCTCCCTCTCCCGGTTCTTGCGGGGAGAGGCACACGGCTCTCGCAATACCCCGAAACAAAAAGGCCGCGCAGGGCGCGGCCTTTTCGAAATATCATCGCGCCTTGCGGCAAATGCTTACCGCCACTCCACCTTGGTGATCTCATACGCCTTGGCGCCGCCGGGGGCGTTGACCTCGACCGTCGAACCCTTCTTCTTGCCGATCAGCGCGCGCGCGAGCGGCGAGGTGATGGAGATGCGGCCCTTCTTGGCGTCGGCCTCGACCTCGCCGACGATCTGCCACACCGTCTTCTTCTCGGTATCCTCGTCGACCAGCGTCACGGTGGCGCCGAACTTGATGGTGTCGCCCGACAGCTTGGAAATATCGATGATGTCGGCGCGCGCGAGCTTGTCCTCGAGCTCGGCGATGCGGCCCTCATTGTGGGACTGCTCTTCCTTCGCGGCATGATATTCCGCGTTCTCCGACAGGTCGCCGTGCGAGCGCGCTTCCGCAATATGCTCGATGATGCGCGGACGGTCCTCGGACTGGCGCTTCTTCAATTCTTCCCCGAGCGCGGCAAAGCCGCCCGCTGTCATCGGAACCTTTTCCATCTCTTCTCTCGTCCTTCGGCCGCGCGCCCCGGCAAGACACAGGGCGCGGCAACCTTGATTCGTCAGTACTTCCGGGGCTGAATATACGGCCACCGGAACGGTTATGTGGGTCTGGCGCCGGAACAGAACAACCACAACGGCCGGACAGTTCCTCCGGCCATTGTGGCTTCATTGCCAGTCACTTAGCGGAAGCGTCGCCGTTGCTAGCGATCAGGTTTCCGAAAAGTAGCTCTGCAGGGTACGAACCTCAAGGTCCCCGCCCAGATAGGCGCGGATGCCCTGCGCGGCCGCCACGGCCCCGKAAAGAGTGGTGTAATACGGCACTTTATGCAAGAGGGCCGCGCGCCGCAGCGAGCGGCTGTCGGCGAGCGCCTGCGGGCCCTCGGTGGTGTTGAGGACGAGCTGGACGTCGCCATTGGTGATGGCATCGACGATGTGCGGCCGTCCCTCAAGCACCTTGTTGACCCTCTCGGTCGGGATGCCCTGATCGGTCAGGAAGCGCGCCGTGCCCGATGTCGCCAGCACCTTGAAGCCGAGCGAATGCAATTCGCGAACGGCCTCGGCGATGCGCGTCTTGTCGCTCTCGCGAACCGAGACGAACACCGTGCCCTTGCGCGGCACCCGCGTGCCGCCGCCGAGCTGACTCTTGGCAAAGGCTATCGCGAAGGAGCTGTCGATGCCCATGACCTCGCCGGTCGAGCGCATCTCGGGGCCGAGCACCGTGTCGACGCCGGGGAAGCGGGCGAACGGAAACACCGATTCCTTCACGCCGACATGCTTGAAGTCCGCCTTCTTCAGCTTGAAGTCGGCGAGCTTCTCGCCGGCCATGATGCGCGCTGCGATCTTGGCGACCGGCGTGCCGACCACCTTGGCGACGAAGGGCACCGTGCGCGAGGCGCGCGGGTTGACTTCGAGCACGTAGATCTCGCCGTCCTTGATCGCGTACTGCACATTCATCAGGCCGACGACGTCGAGGCCGAGCGCCAGCTCACGCGTCTGCCGCTCCAGCTCCTCGATCATCCTGGCATCGAGCGAGTGCGGCGGCAGCGAGCAGGCGCTGTCGCCGGAATGGATGCCGGCTTCCTCGATGTGCTCCATGATGCCGACGATGAAGGTGTCCTTGCCGTCGCAAAGGCAGTCGACGTCGATCTCGGTGGCATCGGACAGATAGCGGTCGAACAGCAGCGGGTTCTTGCCGAGCACGGTGTTGATCTGCCCGGTCTTGTCGTTCGGGTAGCGCGCCTTGACGTCCGCCGGCACCAGCTCCGGCAGCGTGCCGAGCAGATAGTCGCTGAGCTGGTTCTCCTCGCGGATGATCTGCATCGCGCGGCCGCCGAGCACGTAGGACGGGCGCACCACCAGCGGCAGGCCGAGATCGGTTGCGACCAGGCGCGCCTGCTCGACCGAATAGGCGATGCCGTTCTTCGGCTGCTTCAGCCGGAGCTTGTCGAGCACGCGCTTGAAGCGGTCGCGGTCTTCGGCAAGGTCGATGGCGTCGGGCGAGGTGCCGAGGATCGGCACTTCGGCGGCTTCCAGCGCACGCGCCAGCTTCAGCGGGGTCTGGCCGCCGAACTGCACGATCACGCCGTGCAGCGTGCCGTTGGTGCGCTCCTTCGCGATGATCTCCAGCACGTCCTCGGCGGTGAGCGGCTCGAAATAGAGCCGGTCGGCGGTGTCGTAGTCGGTCGACACCGTCTCGGGGTTGCAGTTGACCATGATGGATTCGTAGCCGGCGTCATGCAGTGCGAAGCAGGCGTGACAGCAGCAATAGTCGAACTCGATGCCCTGGCCGATCCGATTGGGCCCGCCGCCGAGGATGATGACCTTCTTCTTGTCCGACGGCGAACTCTCGTCCGCGGGCGCGCCTGCAAACAGCGCCTCATAGGTCGAATACATGTAGGCGGTCGGCGACGCGAACTCGGCCGCGCAGGTGTCGATGCGCTTATAGACAGGGCGGACACCGAGCGCGTGGCGCTTCGCCGTCACGTCAGCTTCCGTCGTCTCGGCGAGCACAGCGAGCCGCGCATCGGAGAAGCCCATGGCTTTGAGCGTGCGCATGCCGAAGGCGTTGCCCGGCAGGCCGTTCTTCCGGACCTTCTCCTCCATGTCGACGATGCCGCGCATCTCGCTGAGGAACCACGGATCGATCTTGCAGGAGTTGAAGATGTCCTCGTTCGACCAGCCGAGCCGCATGGCCTGGGCGACCTGGAGCAGCCGGTTCGGCGTCGGCGTGCCGAGCGCGGCGCGGATCGCGTTCTTGTCGTCGTGCTGGCCTAGCCCCTCGATCTCGATCTCGTCGAGCCCGGTCAGGCCGGTCTCGAGTCCGCGCAGCGCCTTCTGCAGGCTCTCCTGGAAGGTACGGCCGATCGCCATCACTTCGCCGACCGACTTCATCGACGTGGTCAGCGTGGTCGACGCGCCCGGGAATTTCTCGAAGGCGAAGCGCGGAATCTTGGTGACGACGTAGTCGATGGTCGGCTCGAACGAGGCCGGCGTCGCTCCGCCGGTGATGTCGTTGGCGATCTCGTCCAGCGTGTAGCCGACCGCGAGCTTGGCGGCGACCTTTGCGATCGGAAAGCCGGTGGCCTTCGAGGCCAGTGCGGACGACCGCGACACGCGCGGATTCATCTCGATCACGACCATGCGGCCGTCTTCGGGATTGACGCCGAACTGCACGTTGGAGCCGCCGGTCTCGACGCCGATCTCGCGCAGCACCGCCAGCGAGGCGTCGCGCATGATCTGGTATTCCTTGTCGGTCAGCGTCAGCGCCGGCGCGACCGTGATSGAGTCGCCSGTGTGSAYGCCCATYGGRTCSAGGTTCTCGATCGAGCAGAYRATGATGCARTTGTCYKYCTTGTCGCGSACSACYTCCATCTCGTACTCTTTCCAGCCGAGCACGGATTCTTCGATCAGCACTTCGTTGGTCGGAGACGCATCCAGGCCGCGCTCGATGATGTCGAGGAATTCTTCCTTGTTGTAGGCGATGCCGCCGCCGGTGCCGCCCATCGTGAAGGAGGGACGGATGATCGCGGGCAGGCCGATCTCGGACAGTGCCATCAGCGCCTGGCCGAGCGCGTATTCCTGGTAGCGCTTGCGGCGGTCGCTTTCGCCGAGCACCCATTGCCGTTCGTGTTCCTCGAGGGCGGCACCCGACAGCTTCTCGCGTTCGGCCCGGTGCTTGTCGCGGAAGGACTTCTTCAACTCGGACGCGTTGGCGAGCCGCGACTTTGGCGTCTCAAGTCCAATCTTGGTCATGGCCTCGCGGAATAGCTGACGGTCTTCCGCCTTGTCGATCGCATCCGCGGTCGCGCCGATCATCTCGACGTCGAACTTTTCCAGCGTGCCCTGCCGGCGCAGCGACAGCGCGCAGTTCAGCGCGGTCTGTCCGCCCATGGTTGGCAGCAGCGCGAAGCCGCCGGGAATGACGTGACGTTCCTTCTCGATGATCTTGGCGACGATCTCGGGCGTGATCGGCTCGATGTAGGTGGCGTCGGCCAATTCCGGGTCGGTCATGATGGTGGCCGGGTTGGAATTGACGAGGACGATGCGATAGCCCTCCTCCTTCAACGTCTTCACCGCTTGCGTGCCCGAATAGTCGAACTCGCAGGCCTGGCCGATCACGATGGGGCCGGCGCCGATGATCAGGATGGTGGTGATGTCTGTACGTTTGGGCATCAACTCTCGCCGAAGTGGATTTTGGGCACAAAAAAAGGGCGCGCTTGCCGCGCGTCCCCTTGAGCCGAGAGCGCGGGGTCTCCCCTCGCGCGCGGGTGGGTCTTAGACCAGTTTTCGGGGCGGCGAAACCCCGAAAAACGCCCATCAACCGGCAATTTTGACGGGTTTTGGCCGTGCCTGCCAGCCACGGGCGAGATGCACCAGCAGCGAGGCCGCAACGCTCGATCCGCCGATCCAGCCAAGGTCGGTTGGCGAGAGGGTGGCCAGCACCGCGCCGCCCAGGGCCCCGCCGATGGCGAAGCCGAGATACATCGCGGAGGCGTTGAGCGAGAGTGCGATCATCGAGGCCTGCGGCTCGATCCGGATGATGCTGGCGATCTGAGCCGGATAGAACGCCCAGCCCGAGATGCCCCAGAGGAAGATCGCGCCCAGCACCGCATAATGCGCCTGTCCGGGCATCAACTTCAGGACCAGCGAATGCAGGATCAGGGCGCTCGCCATGCCGGCGAGCCCGAGGCCTGCGGTGGCGAGCGTGCCGAGCCGGTCGGCCAGGACACCGCCCAGCATGTTCCCGATGGCGGCGGCGCCGCCGAACACCAGCAGCGCGAGGCTGATCTGCGCGGCGTCGAAGCCGAGGCCGCGCAGCGGGACCGCGAAGTAGGTGAACACAGTGAAGCCGCCGAGCGCCCATAGGATCGTGATCAGAAGCGCGATCACGACATTGCTGTGACGCGCCACCGCCAGCCGTTCGCTGAGCGAGGCGGTGTTGCGCGGCAGGCCGCGGGGCAGGCCAAGCAGCAGGCCGGCAAGCRCAACCGCGCCGATCAGGGCCACCATGGCAAAGGTCGCGCGCCATCCGAGCAGGCTGCCGACGAGATTGCCGAGCGGGACGCCGATCACGGTTGCAACCGTGAGGCCCGAGGTGACCAGCGCCACCGCGCGGCCGCGCCGTTCGGGCGCGGCGACCGCCACCGATACGGCGAGCGCCGTCGGCATGCACAGTCCGGAGCCCAGCGCCATCAGCATGCGGGAGGCCAGCAGCAGGGCGTAGCTGGAAGCCACCGTCGCGACGAGATTTCCGGCAATGAAGGTCGTCAGCGCGAGGGCCAGCACGGTGCGGCGGTCGATATTGTTCAGCGTCACCGCCAGGATCGGCGAACCCACCGCATAGGTGAGGGCGTAGGCGGTGACCAATTGGCCGGCGGCAGGGACGGAAATCGAAAGATCGGCGGCGATCGACGGCAAAAGCCCTGCAATGACAAAGCCTTCGGTACCAATCGCGAAGGCCGCGAGAGCCAGCCAGAACACGCTCATTGGACAATATCCCTATGTTCAACGTTTATTGAACTATTGAATGCAAAGGCTAAGAAGTCAATTGGTTCAAGAACTATTGAACAACGCGGCCAATTTGCTATGATTCCTCACCATGAGCCGCACACCCCTTCATCCCACCCGCGAGCAGATCGAGCTGCCGATGGTTCTGGATTGCCTGAGCGATCCGATCCGGTTGGCCATCGTCTATCAGCTCGCCCAGCAGGAACGTGTCAGCAGCGAACTCTGCTGTGGCGACTTCAGCGGCCTTTCCGGCAAATCCAACCTCGCCTACCACTTCGCCAAGCTGCGCGAATGCGGCCTGATGCTGACGCGCGTGGCGGGCACCAACCGCTTCATGCGGCTCCGCCGCGAGGATCTGGACGCGCGCTTTCCGGGGCTGCTCGATGCTGTGCTCAGCTCCGCAGCCAAGGATGTCGACCGGCTACAGCTGCTGTCGGAGTGCGAAACGGTTGAAATGGATTGAAGTTTGCGAGTTTTCGAGAATTTGCTTTGGGCGGTCCGTCGAAGCGTGCCCGTCTTCGCCCTTCGGGCTTCGCCGAGGCAGCCTTCGCACGATACGGCTTGCCTAGCCGAAGCTGGCGGAGCCAGCGAAGGCTGGAGACCCGGCCTGGATTTGAACCAGGATGAAGAGCGTTGCACCGCCCTCGCGTAGACGCTTCCGCCACCGGGCCGCGGCGATCTTTACCTATCAGCGTGTGACAAGCCACCTCGGGCAGTCATTATGCTTAACGGACCAGAGGCGGCCGCGCGATGAAGGTCATGCGCCAGCGATTATGGCCGATATTGGTGTGGGCGCGCTGGACAGAGAAGCCCGCCGCGGTCAGCTTGGCGACGATCTCGTCCTCGCCATAGCGCTGAAGCCCGATGCGCGTGCGCAGATGACGGTAATCTGACAGCGCGGTGCTGATCAGCCCGATCAGCGCGTCCTTCAGGAAGCCGTGACGCAGGCCGAAGCTGAGCAGCGCCATCACATCCCTGAACATGCCGACATTGGGCTGCAAGATATCTCCGAGCACGAGCTTGCCGGACGGGGTCAGCAATCGCCGGATGTTGACAAGCGCGGCATCGAGCTCGTCCGGCGTCATGTATTGCGCGACCGAGTTCATCACCGCGAGGTCGATCGACTGGTCCTGCATTTTGCGGACGTCGTCGAGGGAGCGGACGCGGATCTTGGTGTTCGGGGCAAATCGCGCGATCAGCCGGCCACGCACGCCGGGGGCGGGCTCGGCGAGAATCAGCTTGCCGCAGGCCGCGGCCACCTGGCTCGCCGACAGCGCCTCGCCGCAGGCATAGTCGAGCACGGTCGCCTCGGGCGATGAGATGTAGCCGATGATGTCCCGCGCGATGATCTGGAAGTGCAAGTCGCGATGCAGCTTGCTGACATAGATCGTATGCGTGGAGTCGTAATAATCGATCCAATCGTCCATGGTATTTCGTAGGTCCCGGCCAAACGGTTCCTGTCAAGGAACCGGCGCTGCCCGCCTTGCGTTAGGGGTGCGACGGCGCRCCGTCAATGTCCGCGTCCTAACAGGAAGGTTTCCCGTGAGCAAAGCCCCCACCAAGGTCTCGCCCGATCTCGATACCCCCACCGATCTGTCGCCCGATGGGGTCAAGAAGGTCTCTGAGGCGCTCAACGTGCTTCTGGCCGATGCGTTCGCGCTCTATCTGAAGACCAAGAATTTCCACTGGCACATCAGCGGCCGGCATTTCCGCGATTATCATCTGCTGCTCGACGAGCAGTCCGACCAGATCTTCGCCACCACCGACCAGCTCGCCGAACGCGTCCGCAAGATCGGCGGCACCACGCTGAAGTCGATCGGCCAGGTCGCCAAGCTCCAGACCATCAAGGACAACAACGAGGACTACGTCCCGCCACGCGAGATGCTGCGCGAGCTGATGCAGGACAACAAGCACGTCGCAAGCGCGATGCGCAAGGCGCACGAGGTCTGCGACGACGCCGGCGATGTCGCCAGCGCCAGCATCCTCGAAAACTTCATCGACGAGACCGAGCGCCGGACGTGGTTCCTGTTCGAGGCCACCCGCCAGGAAGGCGGCAACGAGGCGTAAGGGACATTGCCGTAGGGTGGGCAAAGGCGCGCTTCTTGCGCGCCGTGCCCACCATCCGTCCTTGCGGCTTGAACTGATTGGTGGGCACGCTCCGCTTTGCCCACCCTACGGCGTCGCGCTTATGGCCGGCTCCACAGCCTCATCAACGCCCCGTTCTTGCCCGTCACCGGATCGGCCGGCGGCAGCGCGACCTCGGGAATTGTCTTCAGTGCCCTGGCGTGGTTTTCCGGCGTTGCCCGCGTCACCACCATCTTCGATCCCGGCGGATAGGCCCCGATGATGCAGAAATCGTCGCTCGCACTGATGCACTGATGCCCCGTGCCGGCCGGCAGGATCGCGATGTCGCCCGCCTTGATCTCCAGCTCCTGGCCATGGTCGCCGCCGAAGCGGACGCGGGCACTGCCACGCGCGACGCCGAGCACCTCATGCACCGTCGCGTGATAGTGCAGATAGTCGTAGACGCCGTTGCGCCACGTGCCGCCCCAGCTATTCGCTTCGAACAGGTTTTCGATGGTCGCCTCGGGGCGCCTGGAATCGAGCTTCACCGCATCCCGATAGACCAGGAAGGGAAGGATGTTGTTCGGCACGAGCCCGTCATCTTTGAACACGATGGCGCGTGGCTCGGCATTGTCGCGGACAACGAACATGGCAGGGCTCCTGCGTGAGCGTAGCAGGAATCAACGAGGGGCGTGAGACGACGTTCCTTGCGTCCAGGCGAACCGCAGCGTCGAGCCCGGAACGACAAGAGCCCGGGTCAAGGCCCGGGCTCGATGTCGTCAAGGCAACTGCAGGAGAGCCAGCGTTACGCGCTCTTCTTCTGCCGCATCAGGTCCGCGAAGCGCTGGAACAGATAGTGCGAGTCGCGCGGGCCCGGCGAGGCCTCGGGGTGGTACTGCACCGAGAACACCGGCTTGCCGTCGAGCTGAATGCCGCAATTGGAGCCGTCGAACAGCGAGATGTGGGTCTGCGTCGCGCCCTTCGGCAGCGTCGCCTCGTCCACCGCAAAACCATGGTTCATCGAGGTGATCTCGACCTTGCCGRTGGTCTCGTCCTTCACGGGATGATTGGCGCCGTGATGGCCCTGATGCATCTTCTTGGTCTTGGCGCCGACGGCAAGGCCGAGCATCTGGTGACCGAGGCAGATGCCGAAGGTCGGTGTGCCCGACTTGATCACGTCCCGGATCACCGGCACCGCGTATTTGCCCGTCGCGGCCGGATCGCCAGGGCCGTTGGACAGGAACACGCCGTCCGGCTTCATCGCC
The DNA here is from genome assembly GCF_052114925.1 of Bradyrhizobium sp. 2TAF36. NCBI lineage: Bacteria > Pseudomonadati > Pseudomonadota > Alphaproteobacteria > Hyphomicrobiales > Nitrobacteraceae > Bradyrhizobium > Bradyrhizobium sp. 2TAF36. The sequence goes on from NZ_JBFRFR010000004.1 coordinate 23,017, forward strand.
AGAATGTCTTCCGATGAGGTCGTCGCTGGCACCACCGTCACCTTGCAGCCGACGCCGGCGAGCAGGCGCAGGATGTTGCGCTTGATGCCGTAGTCGATGGCGACGACGTTGAACTCGGGCTTGTCCTGGCGGCCAAAACCCTTGTCCCACAGCCAGGGCGTCTCGTCCCAGGTGAAGCGCTGGCCCGAGGTGACCATCGGCACGAGGTCCATGCCCTCGAGGCCCGGCCATTCGCGCGCTTCTTCCTTCATGCCATGCAGGTCGAACTCGCCGTTCCTGGCATGCGCGATCACGGCGTTGGGCATGCCCTTGCTGCGGATCAGCGCGGTCAATGCGCGGGTGTCGATGCCGGAAAGGCCGATGATGCCGCGCGCCTTGAGCCAGGCGTCGAGATGCTTGGTGGCGCGGTAGTTCGAGGGATCGGTGATCGCGGTACGCAGGATCACGCCACGCGCACCCGGCGTCGCGGCCATGTTCACCGTCTCGATGTCTTCCTCGTTGGTACCGACATTGCCGATATGCGGGAAGGTGAAGGTGATGAGCTGGCCGGCATAGGAGGGATCGGTGAGGATCTCCTCATAGCCGGTCATCGCGGTGTTGAAGCAGACCTCTCCGACGGCATGGCCTTCGGCGCCGAGACCGAAGCCTTCAAGCACCGTGCCATCGGCGAGCACGAGGAGCGCGGTCGGTTTGTGGTCCGGCCAGGCGGTATCGTTGTCATGTTGTGTCATGAGCCCGGTTCATAGTCCGGGCCGGCGCCGCCGTCAAAGCGGACGAGCGCCGATTCACATGCGTTTTTGCATATTTGACAGGTCCCCTCAGGCACTTAAGCTTGGGAGGATAATTTCCGCCAATTTCCCGGGCTCGCGAGGCAATAATGGACCAGACCACCCCGCTTCTGCTGGTTCCGGGGTTGGCCTCCTCGGCCCGGATCTACGCCCCGGTTGTCCCGGCACTCTGGCGGTTCGGCCCGGTGATGATTGCCAACCATATCCGCGACGACAGCATGGCGGCGATCGCCCGGCGCGTGCTGAGCGAGGCCCCGCCGCGCTTTGCGCTCGCCGGCCACTCCATGGGCGGCTATATCGCGCTCGAGATCATGCGCCAGGCGCCCGAGCGGGTTTTGAAGCTCGCGCTGATCAACACCCAGGCCCGGCCCGATACACCGGAAGCGACCGCGCGCCGCCGCGGCCTGATGGAACGGGCGAGGCGCGGCGAGCTGAGCGCGGCGCGCGAGGAGATGTTTCCCGAGCTGGTGCATCCCTCGCGCCACGACGATGCCGGCATTCGGAAGCTCGTGCACGAGCAGGGCGAGGACGTCGGCGTCGAAGGCTATCTGCGGCAGCAGACCGCGATCATTGCGCGGGTGGATTCACGGCCGACGCTGGCGACGATCAAATGCCCGACGCTGGTGCTGACAGGCGATCAGGACAACACGATTCCGAACGCGTTCTCCAAGGAGATGGCGGAGGGCATAGCGGGCGCGAGGCTGGTGATCCTGGCCAATTGCGGACATCTGCCGCAGCCGGAGCAGCCCGAGGCGACGACGCGAGCGCTGGTCGAATGGCTGGGAGCCCCGGTTGTCTCGGGGCCGCGAACGGCCTAGATCAGGCGTCGGATATTCGAAGGGATCACGATCATGCTGCGCGACGACATCAACAACGCGGTCAAGGAGGCCATGAAGGCCAAGGAGGAGCGCAAGCTCTCCACGCTGCGCATGGTCAACTCGACCATCAAGAACGCCGACATCGAGGCGCGCGGCAACGGCAAGCCGCCGCTGTCGGACGCCGACCTGCTCGGCGTGTTTCAGAAGATGATCAAGCAGCGCCAGGAGTCGGTCGAGCTCTACGACAAGGGCGGCCGTGCCGAGCTCGCTGCCCAGGAGCGCGAGGAGATCGCGGTGATCTCGGCCTATCTGCCGAAGCAGATGTCGGACGACGAAGTGAAGAAGGTGATCGCGGATGCGATCGTGGAGACGGGCGCTGCCGGCATGAAGGACATGGGTAAGGTGATCGCGGTGTTGCGCGCGAAGTACGCCGGCCAGATGGATTTCGGCAAGGCCAGCGGCCTGGTGAAGGCCGCGCTGACGGGCTAGCTTCTTCCCTCTCCCCTTGCGGGAGAGAGTGCCTCGCGAAGCGAGGCGGGTGAGGGGTCTCTCTCCGCGGGCGACCCTCTCGCAGTAGTTTCCGCGGAGCGAAACCCCTCATCCGGCGCTTCGCGCCACCTTCTCCCGCAAGGGGAGAAGGGGCACCTTTGATGGCGCTGCAATCCGGTCTACTCTCTCCCGCAGAAACAATCGGGGGCAACCGATGACCGGCGCCATCAAACCGTTTCGCATCGCCATCAGCGACGACATTCTCACCGACCTCAAATCCCGCCTCGCCCGCACGCGCTGGCCGGAGGCGGAGCTGGTCGAGGACTGGAGCCAGGGCGCGCCGCTGAAATGGATTCAGGAGATCTGCGCCTACTGGGCCAACAGCTATGACTGGCGCGCCCGCGAGGCAAAGCTCAACCGCTTCGACCAGTTCACCACCGAGATCGACGGGCTCGACATCCACTTCCTGCATGCGCGCTCGAAGGAGCCATCGGCGCTGCCGCTGATCATCACCCATGGCTGGCCAGGGTCGATTGTCGAATTCCAGAAGGTGATCGCGCCGCTGGTCGATCCTGCCGCGCATGGCGGTAATCCTGCGGATGCGTTTCACGTGATCTGCCCGTCGCTGCCGGGCTTTGGCTTCTCCGCCAAGCCAAAGACCACCGGTTGGGGCGTCGACCGCATCGCCGCGACCTGGGCGAAGCTGATGGATCGGCTCGGCTACGCGCGTTACGGCGCGCAGGGTGGCGACTGGGGCTCGGCGGTGACGACATCGCTGGGCGCGCAGGACGCCGAGCATTGCGCCGGCATTCACATCACGCTCGCCTTCAACGCGGCACCGAAGGTCGAGGGCGAGCCGACGGCGGAAGAGAAGAGCGCGCTCGCCGGCCTGAAGCATTATGTCGATCTCGATTCCGGTTATTCCAAGCAGCAATCGACGCGGCCGCAGACGCTCGGCTATGGCCTGACGGATTCGCCAAGCGGGCAGGCGGCCTGGATTTTGGAAAAATTCTGGGCCTGGACCGATTGCGACGGCCATCCTGAAAACATTTTTGACAAGGACGAGCTGCTCGACAACGTCATGCTCTATTGGGCGACGGAGACGGCGACCTCCTCAGCGCGGCTCTACTGGGAGAGTTTTGGCAAACGCCGCACCACGCCTAGGGTCAACGTGCCGACCGGCGTCGCCGTGTTCCCCAAGGAGATCATCACGCCGGTCAGGCGCTGGATGGAGCCGAACTTTCCCAACATCACGCACTGGAGCGAGATGGAGAAGGGCGGGCATTTCGCCGCATTCGAGCAGCCGGAGCTGTATGTTGGCGACGTCAGGAAATTCTTCCAGACGGTGCGCCGTTAGGGGATGCCTCCGCATCGTCATGCCCGGGCTTGTCCCGGGCTCCCACGCGCTTAAACTCAGGTCGAAACAAGAACGTGGATGGCCGGGACACGCCCGGCTGTGACGACGCTGCCGGGAAACGACCATGCTGACCGAAGCCGCAACCTACGACGAGCTCTATCGCAACTTCCGCTGGGACGTCCCGGCGCGCTTCAACATGGCGGAAGCGTGCTGCGACCGCCATGCCGACGGCACGGGCCGCCTCGCGCTGCTCTATGTCGACGAGAACGGCGCAACCACGCGCACCTCGTTCGACGAGGTCGCGGAGATGTCGCGCCGCTTCGCCAATGTGCTGAAGGCCGATGGGCTCGTGCGCGGCGACCGCGTCGCGGTGTTCCTGTCGCAGTCGCTGGAGCTGCCGATCGCGCATATGGCCGCGTTCCGATCCGGGCTGATCTCGATCCCGCTGTTCGCGCTGTTCGGCGAGGACGCGCTGGAATTCCGCCTGTCGAATTCGCAAGCAAGGGCCATCATCACTGATGAGGCGGGCTGGGAGAAGCTCACGAAGATCCGCGATCGGCTGCCCTATCTGCAGGACATCTATGTCACGAGCGGCGCCGTCCATGCCGGTGCAAAACCGTTCTGGTCGGCGATCGAAACCGCGTCCGAGGACTTTGCGACCGTCGACACCTCCGCCGACGACCCCGCCCTGATCATCTACACGTCAGGCACGACGGGCAATCCGAAGGGCGCGCTGCATGCGCATCGCGTCGTGCTCGGCCACCTGCCGAATGTCGAGATGTGCCACAACTTCCTGCCGCGCCCCGGCGATCTGATGTGGACGCCGGCGGACTGGGCGTGGATCGGCGGCCTCGTCAACGGCCTGTTCGCGTTCTGGTATCACGGCATCCCCCTGGTCGGTCACCGTGCGCGAAAGTTCGAGCCGCAGGCGGCGATGCAGATGATGGCCGACCTCGGTGTCCGCAACGTCTTCCTGCCGCCGACCGCGCTGAAGCTGATGCGGCAGGCCGGCGTGAAGCATCCGGACGTCAAGCTGCGCAGCATTTTCACCGGCGGTGAATCGCTCGGCGGCGAGCTGCTCGGCTGGGTGCGCGAGACATTCGGCATCGATGCGCATGAAGTGTTCGGTCAGACCGAGTGCAATCTCGTGATCGGCAGCAACTCCAACCTGTTTCCGATCCGCCCGGGTTCGATGGGCAAGGCGACGCCGGGCTTCGACGTCCGCATCGTCAACGACAAGGGCGAGGAGCTGCCGACGGGGCAGCGCGGCATCATCGGCGTGCGCCAGCCATGCCCGTGCACGATGCTCGAATACTGGCGCAATCCGGACGCGACGGCGAAGAAATATGCCGGCGAATTCCTGCTGACCGGCGATCTCGGTACGCGGGATGAGGACGGCTATTTCTGGTATGTCAGCCGCGAGGACGACGTCATCACCACCGCCGGCTACCGCGTCGGCCCGTCCGAGATCGAGCACACGCTGATGAAGCATCCGTCGGTGGCGATGGCGGCGGTGGTCGGCATCCCCGATTCGATCCGCACCGAATCGATCAAGGCCTGGATCGTGCTGCGTCCCGGCTTCGCGGCAAGCGACACGCTCGCGCGCGAGATCCAGGAGTTCGTGAAGGTGCAACTCGCCGCGCACGAATATCCGCGCTTCGTCGAGTTCGCGGAGACACTGCCGATGACGGCCACGGGCAAGGTGCTGCGGCGCGAGCTGCGGGCGCGAGGTTAGGCTCTTTCAGACAATGGCAAAGACGTCTCAAGCTGCGGGGCTTCACCGCGCCTCACTTCCGAAACTGCACGATCTCGATGCGGCGCTGGAGCTGATGTATTACGGCTGGCGCGGGATGACGCTGGAGGCCGATGAATATCTTGCGAAGCAGGGCCTGTCGCGTCCACACCACCGCATCCTCTACGTGGTGGCGCGCCGTCCCGATATCGCGATCGGCTCGCTGATCGAGATCCTCGGCATCTCCAAGCAAGCCCTGAACCGGCCGCTCAACCTGCTGCTGGAGCGCAAGCTCCTGACGTCGAAGCGGGCACCCGAGCAGCATCGCTCCAAGCTGCTGCGCCTGACGGAGGCCGGGCGACGCATCGAGCAAAAGGCATCGGATCACGAGCGCAAGGTCCTGCGCGAAGCGTTCGACCGTGCCGGGGCTTCGGGTGCGGCGGCATGGATGGCCGTCATGGGGGCGATCGCCGACAACAACTGACGATTCTTGAAGTCAACATAGTTGACATGAGGTGCGAGCTTTGCCACTTTCCCGGCAACGAGCCAGGGGAGGGCTCCGCCATGAGCGGACGGACAATGGATCGCGCAGCCGCCGAGCGCTTCGTCGCGGCATGGTGTGCGAGCTGGTGCCGGGTCGATATCGACGCGGTCGTCGCGCATTTCGCTGACGATGCGCAGATGCGCAGCCCTCTGGCACTATCACTGACCGGTTCTCCGGTCGTCACCGGCGCCGAGAACATCCGCGCTTATTGGCGCGAGGCTTATGGCCACATCGAAAGCGCCGACCTCAAGATCCTGAGCTGGAGCTGGGACGAGGCGATCGCGCGCGTGACGGTGTGGTGGCAGCTCGGCGACACGCGCGCCAGCGAGTTCATGGATTTCGACGATGCGGGCCGTGTGGTGCGCAGCGAAGCCTTCTACGGAAAATGATCATGCACCTTTCGGATTTCGTCCTGCTCCTCAACACACTCTGGTTCGGCGGCGCGTTCATCCAGTTCAGCGTCGCGCAGGGCAATACGCTGAAGATACTCCTGCCGCGCGAAGAGCGCAGCAATCCGATCGCGCCGACGCTGGCGGCCAGCGTGGCGTTCCTGGGCGGGATGAATCTGCCGATCGGGCTTTTGTCGTTCTACCTTCTGGCCGCTCGTCCGGCTTTCTTCCAGCCGATCGAGGCCCAGCTCGCGCTGTTCCTGTTCTTTGCCGCCTGCCACTTCAGCCAGTTCGCCTATAACCTTCCGGTCCTGATGCGCGGTGGGCGCGTCGGGGTGGCCTACTGGCCTGTGCTGAAAGGTCCGATGCTCAGGATCTTCGTCATCGACGCGGCTCTGTTCGTAGCCAATCTCGGCGTAGCGCTCCGGCTGGCGTTCTCTTCCTGATTTCAGCGCGGCGACGCCGACAGGGCGGACCGCAGCATCGCGGCAAGATCCTTCCGCCGGAACGGTTTTGTCAGGATGCGGGCGTCGCCGACCCCGTCGGGCGTCTTGACGGGATTTTGGGTGTAGCCCGAGGTGAAGAGCACCTTGAGCCCGGGCCGCAAGCTGGTCGCTTGCCTGGCAAGCTCCGGCCCGAACATGCCGCCGGGCATCACGACGTCGGTGAGCAGCAGGTCGATGTCGCCGGGGCGGCGCAACAGTTCGAGAGCCGCGGGACCGTTCGACGCCGCGATGACGCGATAGCCGAGGGTCTTCAGCTCGCTCTCGACATAGGCCCGAACCATGTCGTCGTCCTCGACGACAAGAATGGTCTCGCTTCCGTCGGGGGCGACGATCCGTTCCGCGGGTGACGGCTGCTCGTTCGGTGGCGTTGCAAGGCGGGGAAAGAACAGCCTGACGACGCTGCCTTGTCCCGGTTCGGACTGCATCTGCACAACGCCGCCGGATTGCCGCACAAAGCCGTAGACCATGCTCAGGCCGAGCCCGGTGCCCTTGCCGACCTCCTTGGTGGTGAAGAACGGCTCGAACGCCCGGCTCGCCACCTCGGCGGTCATGCCGCTGCCGGTGTCGGTCACGGCCACCATGACGTAGTCGCCCGGCCGCGGTTCGCCGTTGACGTCAAGGTCGGATTCACCGAGCGAGGTGTTGCGCGCCTCGATCGTCAGCTTGCCGCCGAGCGGCATGACGTCGCGCGCGTTGAGCACGAGATTGAGCAGCGCAGTTGTCAGCTCGCCGGGATCGACGCTGGTCAGCCACACATCCGGTTCGAGCGCGAAGGTGCATTCGATGTGCTCGCCCAGGGGCCGGCGCAACAGCTGCTCCATCTCGTGAATCTTCGCGGCGATGTCGATGTCTCGCGGCCTCAGGGGCTGCTTGCGCGCGAAGGCGAGCAGGCTCCGCGTCAGGTCGGAGCCGCGCTCGGCGGCGGTCGCGATGTCGTTGGCGATCCGGTGCAATTCCTCGTTGCCGGCCAGCCTGTCGGCAAGATGCTCGGAGTTGCCGAGAATGACGGTTAGAAGATTGTTGAAATCGTGCGCCACGCCGCCGGTAAGCTGGCCCATGGCTTCCATCTTCTGGGACTGGCTGAGCTTGTGGCTGAGGTCGGCGATGGCGGCGCGTTGCTGCTCGAGCGACTCGGCGGTGTCGTTGAGCAGGGTCATCAATCCGCCCAGTTCGCCGCCCGGGTGGGGAGGCGGAATTCGCGCGCTGAGATCTCCGAGCCCAAGTTTCTTCGCCATGGTGGCGAGACGTCCGACCTGGCGCCCGACGCTCACGGTTGCAAGGATCCAGACGGCCGCGAGCAGCAGCAGCGAGGCCACCGCGAGTATCGCCACATCCTCGTAGAGCCGGCGATTCGCCGCGGCGACCAGTCCGTCCTTGGACCGTCCGACCATGATGTAGAGGCCGGCATCGCGGGTCGAAGGCGAGCGCGCGGCGACAGCCCAGACATGCGTCCGGCCGTCGCGATCGGTCACCTCCTGATACGCCTTCCGGTCCGGCGTTGCAGCGAAGCGGAGCAGATCGGATCCCGCGACCGACGTGCCGACCGGCTCGGTCCATCCTCCGCGGGAGGGGGCGACCAGAACCGTTCCCTTGCTGTCGAGGAGCAGGATCTCCTTCTGGCCGAGCAGCCGCTTGTCGTGAAACTCCGCGAATTTGCGCAGGTTGAAGGATGCGAGCAGGATCAGCTTCAGGGCGCCCGTCTCCGATCGCACCGGATAGGCGATCTGGAGCACCGATAGGCCGGTCAGCCGGCCGAATACCGGCTCGAGCGCGATGCTGCGCGACGCCAGGGCCTGCTTGAAATAGGCGCGATCCCGGAGGTCGAGGGTGCGGTTGGTCCGCAGCGAATCGCAGAACAGGCTACCGTCGGGATCGATGGTCAATATCCCGGTGAACTGTGGGTATTCCTCGCGCACTTCCGACAGGAACGCCGAGCACGCCGCCTTGTCGCGCGTGTCGAGATCGCGTGCACGGGCGAGACCATAGTGAAGCTGGGCGGTGCCCTGGATCTTCTCGTCCAGGTCGCTCGCAATGTCGTCGGCTGTCGCGGTCAGATTGGCCAGGGCCGCGTTGATTTCGCTGCTGCGATTTTGCACGAAACGTAAGCCGACGAGGATGGCCGGCACCAGCATGGCCGCAATGACGAGTATCAGTAGCCGGGTACGCAAGCTCATCGGTCGGGCGGTCCAATTTGGTCGTCGCGCGTGCTGGTTCGAAGATGCAATCTGCGGCACCACCCTCCGCCCAGTCCATAGGCATCGCGCCGAAAAAGCCCTCGCGCGGAAAATTTCGGCCGCGCACATCACGGATGAGTCCCCGGAAGGTTCGCCCGCGAGGCTCTGTCGGGCTGGTGTCGGGCCTCCCGGGATACCGTCATCCCGCAATCAACGCGCGCGTGCGCGCAGGTCGCGAGGGCGCTAATATCGGGATCGCGCGCGACGGAGATCGTGCCGGTGACGAGGAGAGGAGCCGCATGTCGATCTCGGGCAAAGTCGATCCGGTGGTGCGTCCCGTGGCGGCGACCGACATCGCCGAGGCGCTGGTCGAGGGTTTGCGCGATTTCCAGGCGCTGCCGCTCTACGGACTCTGCTTCGGCGCGCTCTACGCAGGCGGCGGCATCGCCATCATGCTCTGCCTCACCGCCTTCGGCATGGTCTATCTCGTCTATCCCCTTGCGGCCGGCTTTGCGCTGATCGGGCCGTTCGTGGCGATCGGCCTCTACGAGGTCAGCCGCCGCCGCGAGCGCGGCGAGCCGGTCTCCTTCGGCGCGATCTGGTCGGCGATACGCGCGCGCAGCGAGATCGGCTGGATGGCCTTCGTCACGCTGTTCGTGTTCGTGATCTGGATGTACCAGGTGCGGCTGCTCATCGCGCTGCTGCTCGGCCTGCACGCCTCGTTCTCTAGCTTGCAGGAATTCATGACGGTGGTGCTGACCACGAATGAGGGCCTGCTGTTCCTCGTCATCGGCAACGCGGTCGGTGCCGCGCTGTCGCTGATCTTGTTCTCGCTGACGGTGGTGTCGTTTCCGCTGCTGCTCGACCGCGAGGTCGATTTCGTCACCGCCATGGTGACGAGCGTGCGTGCGGTGGTGACCAGCCCGCTGCCGATGATCTCGTGGGCCGCGGTGATCGTGATGCTGCTGATCGTCTCGGCGCTGCCGTACTTTCTCGGACTGGTCGTGACGCTGCCCGTGCTCGGGCATGCGACGTGGCATCTCTATCGGCGGCTGGTGGTACCGGTGCCGTAAGAGGGGAGCCGGATGCAACGGAAGCGAGCTATTCGCCCGTTGCCAGGCGGCGAGCGCCGGATGAAGTCAGCTCGAGTTCGCCGAGCCGCCTGATCGCATAACCCAAATTGGCCAGACGTTCGCCGTGCGCGTGCGGAATGTCGCMTTGACCCTTGCCGACCAGGGCCAAGGACGCAAATTCATCGGCGGTGAGCGCTGGGGTGCTGTCTGTCATCAGGCAACCTCGTCGGTCCATACCTTGAAATTGAGCAGGGTATTCGGACCGAAGGTCTGGACGATCGGGACGTCTGCGGCATCGCGCCCCTGCGCAATCAGCACGCGGCCGATCCGCGGCGTATTGTTGCGCGGATCGAACATGTGCCAGCTTCCACCGACGAAAGCCTCGAACCAGGCGGCGAAATCTCCAGCAGGCCACGGTTGTGGGGTGCCGATGTCGCTGAGGTAGCCGGTGCAGTAACGCGCCGGAATGTTCATGCTGCGGCAGAACGCGATGGCGAGATGGGCATAGTCACGGCACACGCCCTTGCCTTCGTCGTAGGCTTCCCGGGCTGTCTTGGTCGCGCGCGCGTGCTCATGGCCGAACGTGATGTGGCGATGAACAAAATCGCAGATGGCCTGGACCCGCGCCCAGCCCGGCGGCGTGTGTTCGAACAACTTCCATGCGATATCCGACAGGCGATCGGTCTCGCAATAGCGGCTGCCGAGCAGATAGACGAGCGTGTCGGCCGGCAGCGCTTCGACGGCGTGCTGAAACGCGTTCGGAAACACCGGGTCGGGCAGGCCGCTGTCGCGAACGACGCCATCGCCGGCAAGACGGAAGGCGCCGGCCGGCGCAACGATGCGGCTGCACCAATTGCCGAAGAGGTCGCGATAGGGATTGATYGCCACCGAAGGTCGGGTGGTCAGCAGGTCGGGCACGACGATATCTGAGGCGCGCGTGAAGTGCGTGCCCAGCACCATGATCATAGGCGTCGGCTGCGGGAACTCGTACAGCATCTCGAACCCGACGCGGAGCTTCATACGAACTTCTTTCTCTTGGCTAAGCTCCCAACATGGCTACGAAGCGATCGAACACAAGGCATTCACGGCCTTATTCGATCGAGAGCGGCATTTGGCGCTTCAAAAGCGCGGCGCGGGCGAGAAAACGATAGCTAATTGCGGCGATTGCGCGCACGGTGCGCCAATGTCGGAAAGAGCGGTCGTCTGTGCGCACACGCTGCGTCACGACGATCCGCGCGCGATTTGAAACGACTGATTCTTCGCACCGGCGGAGCCTTCTCATCGCGACGTCGTAACGGCGATCGTCGCGCCTATTGCCACTTCCCGCGGGCGAGCCGGACGCAGCAGGCGTGCCGCGGACGCCTGAAAGATTCCACCGCGGTTCGATACGAGATCGAACGCCAACCGAAAGCACATGATGCAAACTCTCTCCCCACGGCACGTCAAGACAGACGAAGCGCTCCGGCTCGGCGTGGAGTCAGGCTGGTACGCGATCAAGGTCAGCGGGACCTTCGTCTCGGGCCCGCACGACTCGGAAGGGGATTGCCGTCGCAAGATCGACGAGATTCAACCGCCGGTGAAGAAGAAGCGATAACAGCGCCGATTTCGGCCGCTACGGCGTCTTGATCCCCATCGCCTTCAACGCCGCCAGCATCTGCGCTGGCGGTGTCATTTTGATCTGCGGCGCCTTGCCGGTTTCCAGCAAACTCTTAAGTCCCGACAGGATCGCGGGCCAGCCGGTGCGGCCGCCGGAGAGGATGTCGTCGCCGAGCGCACGGTCGTGGCGTTCGCTCATGGTGAGGCGGACGGCCTCGCCGGCTTGCTCGATCTCGTAGGTGACGAGCGTGGTGCCGAGCTTTGCGACGAGGTCGGGCCAGTTGACGTTCCACGTCACCGTCAGCTTGTTCGGCGGATCGTATTCGAAGACTTCACCGGAGATGTGCTCGGAACCGTCGGGCGCGCGCACGATGAAACTGCCGCCGAGCCTCCGTTCCATCTCCACCGCAAAGCCGGAAAAGTACCTCCTGCTGAACTCGGCCGAGGTCAGCGCTTCCCACACCTTCTCCGGCGTGGAGACGATGTAGATGGTGTAGACCGTCAGCGGCTTGAACTGATCGAGGTTCATTTTGCGTCGAATCCCTTGTTGAGGGCTGCGCGTGGAATGCCGAGCAGCTTGCCGGTCTCGAGCAGGCTCTTGAGCTGGGACAGGATCGCCGGCCAGCCGTTGGAGACGGCGCCGAGATATTTGCCACCCTCGACGAAGCCGTCATGCAACACGGTCAAACGCACGAGCGAGCCGAACGGTTCGATCGTGAAGACGACGCGCGATATCGGCTCGCCGCGCAGCTCTTCGAACTTCTGGTGCTTGAAGCTGTAGGACAGGCGGCGCGGCGGATCGGCCTCCAGAATCTCGCCGGAATCGGTGACCTCGCCGTCGAGCGTGAGCGCGAAGGGTGAGCCGACCTTCCAGTCCGACCTGACCTCGGCGCCGAACCAGTATTGCCTGGTGAATTCGCTCGACGTCAGCGCCTCCCACAGTCTTTCCGGCGTGGTCTCGATATAGCTAACATAGACGAATTGGGGCTTACTCATCGCGCTTCTCCAACTGACGTTTCAACTCGCTGAGCGCGGCGAGCTTGCCGCGCTCGAATTTCCTGATCCAGCGTTCGCCGATCTGATGGATCGGCACCGGATTGAGGTAATGCAGCTTCTCGCGGCCATGCCTGACGGTCGTGACCAGGTTGGCCTCTTCGAGAATGACAAGGTGCTTGGTCACGGCCTGGCGCGTCATCGCGAGGCCCTCGCAGAGTTCGTTCAGCGTCTGGCCGTTCTTGGCGTGAAGCCTGTCCAGCAGCGACCGTCGTGACGCATCGGCGAGCGCTTTGAAGACCTCATCCATGGCGGCGATAATAGGCAACCAAATGGTTGCATGTCAAGATGGTGTCTTTGGCGCCCGGAAATGGCTGTGCTAGCCTCGAAGCTCAGCCAACGCAGATTGGTTCCGGGAGAGCTTTGATGTTCCGTTGCGTCCCACTCGTTGCAGGCCTTGTCCTTTTCGCCTGCAGCACCACGGCCCAGGCACAACAGAAGCAGACCATCGGCGCGCCGCCGGAAGCGTCCAATATGAAGCTGGTCGGCACCAACGACCTGCAGGCGCGCAGCGCGTACCAGCCGACCATCCATCATCAGGGCGATCGCTGGATCGCCTATATCGGCCATCACGGCGGCACCGACGACGTGCCCGCGCCGGTCAACCCGATGACGGGGCAGGCCGAACCGAACGGAACGTCCATCGTCGACGTCACCGATCCCGCGCGTCCAAAATATCTGCGGCATCTGCCGGGCCAGGAAGGCAAGTACGAATCCGGCGGCGCGCAGATGGTACGGGTTTGCGACGGCAAGTCGCTGCCGAAGGGCGATCCCAATGCGGTCTACATGCTCCGCACCTTCGGCAGCGAGGCGCATGAGATCTGGAACGTCGCCGATCCCGCCAATCCCGTGCTCGTTACCCGCATCGGCGGGCTGAAGGACACCCACAAGAGCTGGTGGGAGTGCGACACCGGCATAGCCTTTCTCGTCTCCGGCGCGCCGGACTGGCGCACGCGGCGCATGACGCAGGTCTACGACCTCAGCGATCCCGCGCATCCGCAGAAAATCCGCGACTTTGGCCTGCCCGGCCAGGAGCCCGGCTCGACCGGCGCCGTGCCGACCGAATTGCACGGGCCGATCTCGACCGGACCCGACGGCAATCGCGTGTTCTTCGGCTACGGGACCAACAAGGGCGGCATTTTGCAGATCGTCGATCGCGACAAGTTGCTGAACGGGCCGAAGGAGCCGATGCCGGACAATCTGCGCTATCCCGAGATTTCGCGCATGCCGATGTCCGCCTTCAACGGCGCGCATACGACGTTCCCGATGCTCGACATGCCCGTCGCCGAATTCGCCGAGGACAAGGACGGCAAGACCCGCGACATCGTCATGATCGTCGACGAGGCGATCTTGAACGAATGCGGCGAGGCGCGGCAGATGGTGTGGTTCGCCGACGTCACCACCGAGACGCGGCCGATGATGATCTCGAGCTACACCGTGCCGGAGGCGGGCGGACAGTTCTGCCAACGCGGCGGCCGCTTCGGCTCGCACTCCTCGAACGAGAGCATGGCGCCGGTCTATTACAAGAAGATGGCCTTCATCGCCTTCTTCAATGCGGGCGTGCGCGCGCTCGACATCCGCGATCCCTATCATCCGAAGGAGGTCGGCTATTTCATCCCCGCGATCACGCCGGCCACCGACAAGCGCTGCATTCCCGTCGAGGGCGGCGAGCGTTGCAAGGTCGCGATCCAGACCAACAATGTCGAGACGGACGATCGCGGCTACATCTACATCGTCGACCGCGCCAACACCGGTCTGCATATCCTCGAACTGACCGGACCGGCGCGCGCGGCCGCCGGCCTGCCGAGGAACTGACGATGCGGCGCGGGGCGGCGATTGCGGCCGTGGCCATCGCGCTCGGTGCATCCGGCGTCGGGGCCTATCGGCTTGCGCCGGCGCCGGCGGCGGAATCGGCGGGCTGGCGCGAAATCGCATGGCCGTTCCCGCGCGACGGCTGGCCCGCCGGCCGCGCGTTCCGCTGCGACGGTGTCTGCGCGGGCACCCTGCTCTACGTGCGCGCCAAGCGCGGCTTCTGCAATTGCGACCGCGGCGTCGCCGACGATGATGAGGTCGATCGCGTTGCCGACATCGATCTGATCACCCCGCGCTTTGCCGCCGTCGCGCCGGGTGAGGAAGTGGGACTTGGCGAGATGCGTGGTCGTGCCAGGCGCTATGATCTCGATATGGCCGACGGCGTCCGTCATGCCGCGATCGGCATCGCCGTCTCGCGCCGCTGCGATCTCTTCGTCGCTGCGGCCCAGGGGCGTGGCGAAGCAGGCGCCGTGCAGCGCGCAGCGCTGGCGTTCCTGGAGACGCCGGAGATGAAGCTATGGGCGACCGCGGCGCTGGACGGACAGTGAGTGTCATGCATTAATGCGCCAAACCGCTCTCAGCGAGTCCTCCCCATGATGTCCATGCAAGCCTATTTCGCCTTCGTCGCCGCCTGCATTGCGCTGGCCTTGCTGCCGGGGCCGATCGTCACCCTCGTCGTCGCCAACGGCCTGCGTCACGGCACGCGCGCGGCGTTGACCAATGTCGCGGGCGCGCAGGCCGGGCTTGCCATCGTCATCGGCATCGTCGCGGTCGGCCTGACCTCGCTGATGGCGACCATGGGTTACTGGTTCGACTGGGTGCGCTTTGCCGGCGCCGCCTATCTGATCTGGCTCGGCATCAAGCTGATCTGGGCGCCGGTCGAAGGCCTCAATGTCGACGAGCCGCCGGCGCCGCCGCGCGGCGGGTTCTTCCTGCAAGGCTTCCTTGTGCTGCTGTCGAACCCGAAAGTGCTGATCTTCTTCGGCGCCTTCATTCCGCAGTTCATGGACATGAACCGCGATCACTTCCCGCAAGTCGCGCTGCTGGGCGCCACGTTCATGGTCACCGCGGCGATGACGGATGCGCTCTACGCTCTCGCCGCGGGGCGCGCGCGAAAATTCTTTTCGGCCCGCCGGACGCGGCTGATGTCGCGCATCTCCGGCGGCTTCATGATCGGCGGCGGTATCTGGCTGGCGCTGACACGGGCAAAATAACCTCCCTCGTACCGGTTCGCGCTTGAACCCTTCGCGGCGGCGATGCGTCCAATCGGGCATTGCCGCTGACGAAGGAATTTGGCCGTGCCCGATCTGCCCTGGTTCGTCTATGCGATGCTGTTCGCACCGCTCGGGCTGTTACTGGTCGCCGCCGTCGTGAAGACCTGGCAGGCGCGCGAGGCGCGAAGCTGGCCGCAGGCATCGGGCAAGGTCGTCCGCTCGGTCGCCGAGGTGCGCGAGGTCAGGGTGTCCGACAGCGACCGCGAGGAAGGCTATCGGCTCGAGAGCCGCAATTTTGCGAACGTGACTTACGAATATCCGGTCGGCAGCCGCAAGCTGAGCTGTAACCGCATCTCGATCGGCGAGGACCTCGGCAATTTCGAGGTCGCCGAGAAGCTCGCAAAATATCCCGCCGGCAGTGTCGTCACCGTCTATTACAATCCGCGCCATCCCGATCAGGCCGTGCTCGAGCGCGACCTGCCCAAGGGGCTGTGGGGCTGCCTCGGCATCGGCACGGCGATCGCGTTTGGCATCGTGTTCGGCTCGGCGTTCGGTCTCAACCAGACTTATGCCTACCTTGCGCACCACATCGGGCGGCCCGATCTCGCCGGCCTCGTCGTCGGCTTCGGCGCGTTCGGCTTCGTCATCGCGCTGATGGGTTATGGAGTGCGGCGGCAGGCGTTGAAGGCGGCGCGCTGGCCGGTGGTGCCGGGCACGATCAAGCTGTCGGGGATCGAGCAATATCACGAGGCCAGCGAGCCGGGCGAGCGCCGCGGCACCGAGATGTTCGGCAAGCGCGTGACCTACACCTATCGCTATCAGAATATCAGCTACACCAATGAATGCGCGCGCGTCTCGGCCGGGACGCAGTCCGGGTCCGACGAGATGTTGAAGAAGCTGATGTCGCGCTACAAGCACGGCGCGACCGTCGAGGTGCGCGTCAATCCCGACAACCCGGCCGAGGCAACGCTCGATACAAGCGGCCCCGTCCGCATCGCCTGGCTGCTGTGGGGGATCGCTGCGATTTTCGCTGCGCTCGCGGTGTTCGTCGCGACGCGGGGCGGATGAGCCTGAGACAGTTGCTCAGCAGCTTCGTCGTACTCCGCTGCGTTCCCTCCCCCGCAAGGGGGGAGGGAACGCAGCGTGCCCTACACCAACAGCTCCGCCTTCAACTCCAGCTCGATCTCCGCAAAAATCCTCGCCAGCCGCTCCGCCCATTGCTGCTGGCCGGACTGATCCGCGATCAGATCCTGGCGGATCTCGATGCCGGTGTTGACGAGACCGCGGGCTTCGCCGTGGACGGGGATGGTGTAGTCGCTGAGGTCGCTCACCGCATAGGGCTCGTTGTCGCCGACGACGAGATCGCCTTCAGCGCGCAAATGCTTCAGCAGCAGCTGCGGCAGCACGGTGTCGCGGTTATACAGCGCGGCGATGTGCCAGGGCCGGGCGACGCCGGCATAAACCGGCGTGAAGCTGTGCAGCGACACCAGCACCGCCGGCCGCGTGTCGTGCAGGCGGCGGTCGATCGCGGCATCGATGCGGCGGTGATAGGGCTCGAAGATCTCGCGCCGCCGCGCCGCGCGCTCGCCCTCTGAGATGCCCTCGTTGCGCGGGATCGCGGTCGCCTCGGATATCACGGGAATCGAGCTTGCTACGCCGGGCGAGCGGTTGCAGTCGATCACCAGCCGCGAATAGCGCTGCGCGATCAGATGCGCATCGAGCATTTTTGCCAGCCGCTCGGCGACGCCGGCAATGCCGATGTCCCAGGCGATGTGCCGCGTCAGCTCGCTTTCCGCGACGCCGAGGTCGCCGAGCGCGCGCGGCAGAATCCGTCCGTAATGATCCGAGGTGAGCAGGAAAGGCGATGCCCCATCCGCATTGACCTCATGCACCGGCGGAATGTCCCCCGCGCCGAGCAGTTGATCGGTCGCGTCGGCCGTGTTCAAGTCCATCCTGATTGCCTATGGAAAAAGCAGGTACCGTCCAAATTGGGCAGCAATCGCTTGCAGGTCGGTCCACCCAAAATCATCATGATCGCCAGACGATGCCGTTGCCGGCGATTCATCACAAGACCAAATCTCGCTTGCCCCCGGGACTTCGCTCGGACGTGGAAATGTGCGGCTGTCGTTTCGCTCGATTGACGGCTATAGACACCCCATGACCTCCGATCGTCTTTTCGTCTACGGCACCCTGATGCGCGGCTTCGACCATCCGATGGCGCGGCTGCTTGCAGGGCATGCGGACTTTTTGGGTGACGCGACGTGTCGCGGGCGGCTCGTTCTCGTGAAGCATTATCCCGGATTGCTGCTGTCGAACGCGGCCTCCGATGTCGTCCATGGTGAGCTTTTTCAATTGCGCGTGCCCGATGAGCTCCTGCGCGAGCTCGACATGTACGAGGCCTGCGGCGAGGGCTTTCCGGAGCCGACCGAATATCTGCGCAAGCTGATCGACGTGACGCTGCCTGATGGCACCACGGAGAAGGCCTGGACTTACGTCTACAATTGGCCCGTCACCGATCTGCCGCGCATCGAGTCCGGGCGCTTTCTCGAGCACTAGGCGCGGATGCGGACTTCACCTCTCCCGCGCAAGCGGAGCGAGGGATCGCACCTTCATCGTGGCCGGCGTTCGATCACTAAGCCGACAGCACTTCCTTCACCAGGCGCACGTCGATCTCGTGCTCGACGTAGCTCCACTCCTCGGTCTGCCTCAGCATCGCCACCAGCTCCTCGAACAGCGAGGCATCGGGGGGCGCGAACTCGAACCATGTCAGGAAGTCGAAGGGACCGCCGAGATCGCGGCTGTGATAGAGCTGCCGCGCGATGGCGGGCAGGAAACGAAGAGTGCTGGCGATGTGGTGCGACTTGTCCTCGAAGATCTTGCGGCGCTCTTCCTGCGTCAGCTCCCACCACGCCTCCGATTTGCGGATCGGAATCAGCGCCGCGGAAGTGGCCTCTAACCGGCCGAGCTCGGCCTGCACCGCGGTGAGCTGCTGCTTCTCGGCGCGCTCAGTGTAGCGCGTCGTGCTCGCAACGCCGACCAGCCGCCACGCATTGCGAGAGGGCACCAGGGGCAATGAAATCGCCTCGCTGTCGGTCACCGACAGCGCCGGCACGAAGGGCAGGGGCTCGCCCACCACGGGTGAAATCGAGGTCACACGCCAGCCCCCGCTGTGGCCGCCGCGAAACATCCTGAACATGGCCTATGGAAGCGCGGAACCGGTCCGGGTTCAAGTCTTTCCGCGGTCATTCCGGGCTCGATGCTTCGCATCGCCCCGGAATGACGCCTGTGCATAGGTCGAATAACCCGGATAAGCCGGACAAACCTGACTTTTGGGCAGGCCGCGCCTATATCCGTAACCCTTCGCCCGACTTACGTTGATTCGCGCCAGACCCAGAGCCCATGCGCTTCACGCCCCAGTTCCTCGACGAGCTTCGTGCCCGGCTTTCGGTCTCCGAAGTCGTGGGCAAGCGCGTGAAGCTGAAGAAGGCCGGGCGGGAATGGAAGGGGCTGTCGCCGTTCCAGCAGGAGAAGACGCCCTCCTTCTACGTCAACGACCAGAAGGGATTTTACCACGACTTCTCCTCCGGCAAGCACGGCGACATCATCACCTTCGTGATGGAGACCGACGGCCTCCCGTTCGCGGAGGCCGTGGAGCGGCTCGCCAACATGGCGGGGCTGGCGCTGCCGGCGGTAACGCCGGATGCGGCGCGGCACGAGCAGCGGCGCCGCACGCTGCATGACGTGATGGAGCTCGCTGCAAAATTCTTCGCCGAGACGCTCGCCTCGCGCGCCGGCGCCAAGGCGCGCGGCTATCTCGCTGACCGTGCGATCTCGCCGGCGACGCAAGTGCAGTTCCGCCTCGGCTATGCGCCGCCGCCACCCGAGCGCTTCGCGCTGAAGGAGCATCTCGGCAAGCTCGGCGTCTCCGTCGAGGACATGATCGAGACCGGCCTGCTCGTAGCCGGCAACGACATTCCCGTGCCCTACGATCGCTTCCGCGATCGCGTGATGTTCCCGATCACGGATCTGCGTGGCCGCGTCATCGCCTTCGGCGGGCGCGCGCTGGAAAAGGACGTTCCGGCAAAATATCTAAATTCGCCGGAGACGCCGCTCTTCCACAAGGGCGACAATCTCTACAATCACCAGACCGCGCGCAAAGCCACCCACGATGGCAGCGCGCTGATCGTGGTCGAAGGCTATGTCGACGTCATCGCCATGGTGACGGCAGGCTTTGTAGGTGCCGTGGCGCCACTCGGCACCGCGCTGACCGAAAACCAGCTCGCGCTGCTCTGGAAGATGGCGGACGAGCCGATCCTCTGCTTCGACGGCGATCGCGCCGGACAGAAGGCGGCTTACCGTGCCGCCGACCTCGCCTTGCCGTTTCTTGCGCCGGGCAAGAGCCTGCGTTTTGCGCTGCTGCCGGAAGGTCAGGATCCCGACGATCTCGCCCGCTCGGGCGGCCGCGGTGCGATCGAGGATGTGATCGCGGCGGCGAAGCCGCTCGCCGAGATGATTTGGTCGCGCGAGCTCGAAGGCGGCAACTTTGCCACGCCCGAACGCCGCGCCGCGCTCGAGGCGCGCGTCAAGGAGCTGTCCAACGGCATCCGCGACGAGGTGGTGCGGCGCTATTATCGCGACGATTTTGCCGAGCGGCTTCGGCGTACCTTCGCGCCTGAAGGCGGCCGCGGCGGATTTGCCGGCCGGGGCAATTTTCAGGGCAATTCCGGCCGCTCCTTCCAGCCGCGCAACGGGGGGCAGGCGAATCGATTCGGGGGGCAGGGATTCGGCAGCCAAGGGCGGCGTGGGGGCCCCGGTCCCGCCTTTATTCCCTCCGGCCCCTACCAGGCGGCGAGCCCCCAGCTGGCGGCCAGCCCGATCATGAAGGGCCAGCGCAGCGCCATATCCCGGCGCGAAGCCCTGATTCTGCAAATCCTGATCAACCACCCCTGGCTGCTGCACGACCACCTTGAGGAGGTCGCCGCCCTGGAGCTGGCCCATCCCGAGGCCCATAAGCTCCGGGCCGGCATCATCGCCGCCTTTGCCAACGACCACCACCACTCGCCGGACCCCGGCGAGCTGGCCGAGAAGATGCGAGCCGACATCGAGAAGGGTGGATTTTCACAGCTTCTTCAAAGGGTTGAGAACGGTATCACGACCGCGGCGGTGTGGGGTGCCCGCGAGGGCGCCGCCCGGGACGACGTTCTCTCCACCTGGCACCAGCTCGTTGCCTTGCATCGGCAATACCATTCACTACTTAGAGAACTGAAGGACGCCGAGCTGGCCTTGGGGGAGGACCCCAGCGAGGCCAATTTGGCGTGGCTGCGTGACGTCAAGGCTCGGATAGGAGAAGTCGACGGTACCGAGGCCCTGATCGAGGGTTTTGGCGAGCTGTCGGGCCGGTTCCAGAAGAGCGTGTGATGAAAGAATCATGCGGACGGCCGGGACCGGAACCGCTAAAAGACTCGCCAAATCCAAGGTTTGGCGGCAAAAACAGGGTTAATCGAGGCTTAACGGTCTTGTAGCACTTTGGCCACCAGGCGGCCGCAGGCAGAACAGACGCGTCAGGAATAAATCCGCGCAATCGCTGTTGGCACTACACCTGCATCCGCTGCGACAAAGAGGCTCACGAAGCGTTAGGCAAATCCGGCGAGAGAGAAGGTCGGGGTGGCGAGAGATATCCGCGCCGCCCTTTCCGTGTCGCGATCTGACGAAGCGAGAGCGTCGAACAACAGGTTCAAGTGAATTCAGGCGGGCGGGCCGTTCGGCCTTCTGCATGAAGCGCGTTTAGGAGCAATGGATGGCCACCAAGGCAAAGACGCTGCAGGCGAAGGACAAAGAGAAAGACGACAAGGCAGCGGACGCGCCGGAGAAGGACTCCCAGGACGCGCCGTCGCCGTTGCTCGATCTGTCCGACGCGGCCGTGAAGAAGATGATTAAGCAGGCCAAGAAGCGCGGCTTCGTGACCTTCGATCAGCTCAACGAAGTTTTGCCGTCCGACCAGACCTCCCCCGAGCAGATCGAGGACATCATGTCCATGCTCTCGGACATGGGCATCAACGTCACCGAAGCCGACGATAGCGACGGCGAGGAGGACAAGGACGAGGGCGGCGAGGACGAGACCGACAACGAGCTCGTCGAGGTCACCCAGAAGGCCGTCACCGAGGTCAAGAAGAGCGAGCCGGGCGAGCGCACCGACGACCCCGTGCGCATGTATCTGCGCGAGATGGGCACGGTCGAGCTCCTGTCCCGCGAAGGCGAAATCGCGATTGCGAAGCGCATCGAGGCCGGCCGCGAGGCCATGATCGCAGGCCTCTGCGAAAGCCCGCTGACCTTCCAGGCCATCATCATCTGGCGCGACGAGCTCAACGAAGGCAAGATCTTCCTTCGCGACATCATCGATCTCGAAGCGACCTATGCCGGGCCCGACGCCAAGGGCGGCATGAACACCGCGATGATCGGCGGTCCGACCGGCGAGAACGGCGAAGCGTCCGCCGAAGGCGGCGAAGCCGTTGTCGTGAACGGAGCTGCGCCGGCGCATGTCGCGCCGCCCGCCGCGCCGCCGTCGCCGACCCCGTTCCGCGCCGCGCCTGCGCCCGGCAATGCCGGCGAAGGCGAGAAGGATCCGGGCGAAGCCGCCGCCGAAGCCGACATGGACGAGGACGACGAGTTCGAGAACCAGATGTCGCTCGCGGCCATCGAGGCCGAGCTCAAGCCGAAGGTCGTCGAGATCTTCGACAAGATCGCCGACAGCTACAAGAAGCTGCGCAAGCTTCAGGAGCAGGACATCCAGAACCAGCTCGAGAGCACCTCGCACGGGCCCTCGCTGTCGCCGCACCAGGAACGCAAATACCGCAAGCTGAAGGACGAGATCATCGTCGAGGTGAAGTCGCTGCGCCTGAACCAGGCGCGTATCGACTCACTGGTCGAGCAGCTCTACGACATCAACAAGCGCCTCGTGTCGCACGAGGGCCGCCTGATGCGCCTTGCCGACAGCCATGGCGTCGCGCGTGAGGACTTCCTGCGCAACTACACCGGCTCGGAGCTCGACCCGCGCTGGCTCAACCGCGTCTCGAAGCTCTCAGCCAAGGGCTGGAAGAACTTCGTCCATATCGAGAAGGACCGGATCAAGGACCTCCGTCACGAGGTGCACCAGCTCGCCGCGCTCACCGGCCTCGAGATCGTCGAGTTCCGCAAGATCGTGCACTCCGTGCAGAAGGGCGAGCGCGAGGCCCGCCAGGCCAAGAAGGAGATGGTGGAAGCCAACCTCCGTCTCGTGATCTCGATCGCCAAGAAGTATACCAACCGYGGCCTGCAGTTCCTCGACCTGATCCAGGAAGGCAACATCGGCCTGATGAAGGCGGTCGACAAGTTCGAGTATCGCCGCGGCTACAAGTTCTCGACCTACGCCACGTGGTGGATCCGGCAGGCGATCACCCGCTCGATTGCCGACCAGGCGCGCACCATCCGCATCCCCGTGCACATGATCGAGACGATCAACAAGATCGTGCGTACCTCGCGCCAGATGCTCAACGAGATCGGCCGCGAGCCGACCCCGGAAGAGCTCGCCGAGAAGCTCGGCATGCCCTTGGAGAAGGTCCGCAAGGTCCTCAAGATCGCCAAGGAGCCGCTGTCGCTGGAGACGCCGGTCGGTGACGAAGAGGATTCACATCTCGGCGATTTCATCGAGGACAAGAACGCGATCCTGCCGATCGACGCCGCAATCCAGTCGAACCTGCGCGAGACCACGACGCGTGTCCTGGCGTCGCTGACGCCGCGCGAAGAGCGCGTGCTGCGCATGCGCTTCGGCATCGGCATGAACACCGACCACACGCTGGAAGAAGTCGGCCAGCAGTTCTCGGTGACCCGCGAACGTATCCGTCAGATCGAAGCGAAGGCGCTGCGCAAGCTGAAGCATCCGTCGCGGTCAAGGAAGCTGCGGTCGTTCCTGGATAACTAATTCGGATCGTCGTGCCCGGGCCTGATCCGGGCATTCATCCAAACGCAAACGGCGGGCCGAAAGCCCGCCGTTTTCTATTTGTACTGACGCTTCGCAAGTCGGGCGGAGCCTACTTCTTCTTCGCGCCGACCCGGTCGAGGGTCTTGATTGCCAGCGGCGGGCGGCCGGACTTTTCAGCGATCTCGCGGTCCTGCTCCATGATGAAGCCGCGCGCGGGCTCGTCGCCGTCCAGGCCTCCGAGCAGCTCCGCAGGCACGCGCCGGTTGGAGCGTTGGGAGCCGTCTTCGTAGAAGACGTTGAAAAAGGCAAACTCGCCCTTGGGATTGGTTCCAGGTTTTTTGGCCATGGCGGGCTTGTCGTCGATCAGGACGCTATAGTCAAATGACTTTGGCGGGTTTTCCGGTGGTCACACGGACCTGTCGCGGCGGTATCGGCTGCGCAATCGATCGATGAAGTCCGTTTGCGGGATGTTCGGATGCATCCGGCGCTTCGTAAAATCCGATGCGACCCCTCGCTCAATAAACGGCGGGCCGCAAAGCCCGCCGTTTATTTTTGGTCTTCAGCGTCGCCCGGGGCTGGCGGGGCGACAACCTAGACTAGAAGACTATAACTTGCGCCATAACGTGGCAAGGCAAATCGTTGACGCTGTGATGTCGCATCGAGCGCGTCAGATATGCGCCGGTCGCGACATCTGGTTTCGATGCACATCAAAGCAATTGTTTGGATGGCCAAATCACTTTGTTCATATTTCCCGCTCTCGCAACGCAACGAGAGGTGCGTGCTTTGTAAAAAAGCGCGTTCGCCTGCACGTCTTCCGTCCGCGTGCACAGGTTGTGTTCCATTGTGCGAACGAGTTCCATGTCCACGGTTGCACATCTCACTGCGTACACGTGACGAGTTCCGCTACGACGAACCACTTCTCCACCGACAACGCCATTCAAGAGATACTCAGCGTGCAGGTGGGAAGATGAGTGAGGCCGTCACGGTGCTACCAGCTCCACGCGCCGGTTGAGCGCGCGGCCGGCGTCCGTAGCGTTGGAACCGACTGGTGCCAGCAATCCGACGCCGGCGGTGCGCAGCCGCGTCTGCGCGATCCGAAAGCTTTTCACGAGTTCGGCTGCGACCGCTTCGGCGCGGCGCTTCGAGAGATCGAGATTGTATTCGTAAGCGCCCTGGCCGTCGGTGTGGCCGACGATGAAGACGTTGAGCTGCGGCTGACTCGTCAGCAGCTTTGCGATCTGCTCCAGCGTCGGGCGGCTCTCCGGCTTCAGAACCGCCTTGTCGGTATCGAAATAGATGCCGTAGAGCGCGATGTGGCCGGTCTCGCCAAGGCCCTTCGCCATCGCGGCAGCATCGACCATCTTGTTCGCGATGGCGCCGAGCTCGGCGACCGTGACCTGCGCGGTGATGTCCTGGTTGTTCTGGCTGACGATGACGCTGGCATAGGTCTCGCGTCCGCCCTCGCTCTTGCGGCCAGAAAAATAGCGGTAGTTGAAACCGTCGACCCACATCTGCGGGACCGGCAGCGTGTCGATGCTTTCCGTGAAGGGAATGGCGCCGCAGGCGTCGGTGTCGCAGGCGAGTAAGGTCTCGAAGCCCGCTTTCGCAAGCTGCGTCTCGAAATTGCGCGACACTTCCAGGATCGAGGGGCCGGGATTGGTGCGATAGGCGATGCGGAAGATTCGGCCTTCGAGCCGCCGCGCATCGGCCGGCTGGCCGTCCCTAAAGGCGGCCGCCTGCATCCGTGCGGCGTCAAAATCCTTCGTCACGTAGCCGGTGATGACGCTGCCGGTGAAGCGGCCGATGCCGGGATAGTCGCGGCTGCCTGCGACATCGCGGGTCTGCGCGGCGGCGGCGGTGGCGGTGAAGGAGAGCAGGGCGAGGACAGCGAGCATCCGGTGCGGAATGGGCATGGTCATCTCGATCGGTTGGGGACGGGGCGAGCGCAATTCATTTGTCGCTCCCAAGATGCGATCGGTTCTGGTGAGGATCTGCCGCTTTGACGCGAATCCGGTTCCCGGGCATGATCCACATCCGCAGCGCACATTTTTAGGAGTTTCTCGCATGTCGAGATACTCCCTGGCTACCGCTTTCGTCGTCTGGCTGCCGGTTGGATCGGCAAACGCGACGGGGCGAGAGTGAATTTCGCGGTACAGCCTTCGGACGCATCTGGGACAGCAAGATTGCGCCGCGCCAAGCTGAGGTCGACTCTTGCGGACTAGCGCGGCACTTCGAGATAAGCGCAAGCGGCTGCAATCACCTTACGGCCAGCGTGAAGCAAGCTTCGATCTCGCTAAGTATACTTTCAGTTTCTCGAGCCGATCTTGGAAAAGCGTTTGCCTCGTGGGCGAACCGGTTTCGCGCGACGCGGACGTTTTGTCCAAAACGGCGAGCATTGGCTGCATTCAAATACCCAGGTTGTCCATACGGGATGCTCTCGAGTTGCCGGAAGATTGGGCCCAGCGAATGACCAGGCGAAATTCCGTGACTTCGGACAACTTCCTTAAGGGCAGTTTCAAGTGATCTGATCGCGTGCAGTAATTGCAAGAGGTTCTTGCGTTTTTCCGGATTGATGCGCGCGACTGCGGCAAGCTCCTGCAGTTCTTGGTCGACATGATTGAAGATGTTTGAACCAATTCGGGTGCGAGCACTCTTTGCGATTGCGCGCAAGGTATTTACTCTGCGAAGTGAACTCATGACCTTCGTCCTTGGCGCATTCGTTTCGCAAACCGAGGAAGTTCGCTGCGAAGCTCGGCAAGCACAAAAGCCCATCCGCCAAACGCGGCAGAAAGAATCAGCTTTTCTGAATCTCGAGGTCTGGCCGGCCAATCTTCAATCACCGCTATTCCTAATGGTTCTCTCGCGGCGAATGGAATCCCGCCGTCCAATGAAAAATAGTAATTGGCTTGTTCATACACGAGATCGTTCACCGTCGATGAGTCAACGTCGGCATCCGATAATTCTGACAAGTCGACCTGCTGCTCCGTCGAGGCGGAATTTCTATCTATCTGCGGTCGTCGCTTGCTGTGTCTTATCGCAGATCTGATCGGGCGCCTAAGTTCTGAGACTTTTTCGTCAAATGCCGCGCTGAATGGTCGGTTTGTCAGTCGACTACTCAGTCGCATCACAGCCATTGCATTTGCGAAACGTATCTGGGCGTCGCCAGAAATGTCTGGCGGGACATCCTTATGATGGCCAAAAGCAGTCACGTCCGTAATCATTTCGGAAATTCCTGCCCGATTGTTCCATTCCAGAATATTTGCAAAATCGTTCGCGAAAGAGTTGGCAATCGAGTAGTCCTTTTCTTCAGCTACTAGTATGCAGCGAACATAAGGAGGTAAAGCCAGACGACTAAGTATAAAGCGCGCTTTGAGTAGACCTTGGTTTGTTCGCTCCGCGGCTAGAGGCATAAAGACGGCAGTCGTCGCTCTCTCTCCCGCAACAAGGAGATCCGGGCCACGAAGTAACAGAGGATGGTCGGGATTGGGTACAACTAGGAATTCATTTGGTAGCTCCCGACGCAACAACTGGGTGAGCGTCTTTCTCCGATAATAAATGTTGGCCATGCCGGTCCGCGCGGAGTTCTTGTGTTCAACCAAAAATAGAATCTAAGCAATGCTCCACTGGTCTGACAACCGATTTCTGCTATCAACTGCCGACGCCTTCTGAGATTCTCGTGGAAAGATGTGGCTTTGACGATCCTATTTCCTGCAGGATTAAGGCTCGCGCGAAAATTTGAAAGGACACTTAGGGCATGTGGCGGTTTGGGCTAATCTGTCTGTTTGGGTCTGTCCTCTGTCTGGCCGGCGGATCGGCGCAGGCCGCGCGCTGCGGCGGCGACTTCAACAGCTTCGTCGCCAGCATGAGCTCGGAAGCGCAAGGAGCCGGCGTCTCGGCGAGCGTGACCAGCGCGGCCTTCAGCGGCATCGCCCAGGACGGCGCCGTGCTCGCCTTCGACCGGCGCCAGCGCTACACCTTCAACAAGAGCTTCGAGCAGTATGTCTCGACCCGCGTCGGCCCCGGCCGCATCAATGGCGGCAAGGCACTGTTGCAGCGTCACGCGGCGCTGCTCTCGCGCATCGAGCGGCAGTTCGGCGTGCCCCGCTATATCCTGGTCGCGATCTGGGGGCTGGAGAGCGATTTCGGCAAAGGCGACATCGGCAAGCTGCCGGTGATCCGCACGCTCGCCACGCTCGCGCATGATTGCCGCCGCACCGAGCTGTTCCAGGGCGAGCTGCTCGCCGCGCTCAAGATCGTGCAGCGCGGCGACCTGCCGCTGCGCGACCTCATTGGCGCCTATGCCGGCGAGATCGGCCAGACCCAGTTCCTGCCGTCGTCCTACATCAAATACGGCGTCGATTTCGACGGCGACGGCCACGTCGACCTGCGCCACAGCGTGCCCGACGTACTCGCCTCGACCGCGAACCTGCTTCACACCAGCGGCTTCAAGATGGGCCAGCCCTACGGCGAAGGCACCGCCAATTTCGAGGCGATGCGGGAGTGGAACAGGGCGGTGATCTACCGCAAGACGATCGGCTATTTTGCGGACCGGCTGGCGGGGCAGTGACCACATACTCGGTGTCATCGCCCGCCTTGTGCGCACTTGCGCACTGGGGCGGGCGATCCAGTATTCCAGAGGAGGCGCGGCTAGAACCGAGAAGCCGCGGCGTACTGGATGCCCCGGTCAAGCCGGGGCATGACAGCGGTGGTGTGGCGACAGCGGAGCACGCAGCGGCGATGCCGTCGCGTCACGCCTACTTCGCCGTCCCCTTCGCCATCTTCTCCAGCTTGCGCTGCAACGGCGCCCAATAGGTGCCCGGGCGGAAGCGCTGCAAAATGTCCATGAAGCGGGCGTCGTTGCCGATCAGGATGCGGGGCTGGTTGTTCTCGATGCCCTTGATGATGCGCAGCGCGGCGTCTTTCGGCGTGGTCTTTGCCGCGTTCTCGAACCGCTCGATCGATTGCGCGCGGCGCGCATTGTCGGTGACGCCGACCCCGGTGCGCGAATTGCGCGCGATGGCAGTGGCGACGCCACCGGGATGCACCACCGACAGTTTTACGGGGCTGCCCGCGACCGCAAGCTCGTGCCGCACGCTCTCGGAAAAGCCGCGCACCGCGAACTTGGCGGCGGCATAGGCCGACTGTCCCGGCGGCGCGATGATGCCGAAGATCGAGGAGACGTTGACGATGTGCGCCTCTGCCAGCGTCTTCAGATGCGGCAGGAAAGCGCGCGTGCCGTGCACCACGCCCCAGAAATTGATGTCGAACAGCCACTCCATCTGCGCCTGGTCGATCTCCTCGAACGTCCCCATCAGCGCCACGCCGGCATTGTTGATGACGATGCCGAGCGCGGGATGTGCCGCGATCGCATCACGCGCGAACTCTGCGATGTCGCCGGGCTCGCTGACGTCGACGCGATGCACGCTGACCTTGCGTGCGGCACCGATCTCGGCGGCGAGCGTCTTCAATCCGGCCTCGTCGCGATCGGCGAGCGCGAGATCGCAGCCGCGATTGCCGAGCTCGATTGCCAGCGCGCGCCCGATGCCGCTCGCCGCTCCCGTGATTGCGGCGGCACCGCGAATGGCAGTCATGATGTCCCCCCGTCAAGCCGGTCGTGTGGAACTATGATCTACATTTTTCATGATGGAACTGAACCACCGGCGAACTGGCTCCTTAACATAGGTTACGCAAGCAAGCACTGGAGCGGCCCCATGGGACAGGCAGAACCATTTCGCGCGACGGCGCTGATCGTCGAAGACGACGTCATGCAACGGGAGATGCTCAGTCTTCTGCTGGAGGAGAGCGGCTACCAGGTCATCCAGTGCGATAGCGCCGAGGCTGCCCAACGGGTGCTCGACAGAAGCGCCGGCGCGCTCTGTCTGATGCTGACGGACGTTCAGCTTGCGGGGCACATGACCGGGGTCGAGCTCGCGCACGTCGCCAAGGACCGCAATCCAAAGCTCGACATCGTCGTCACCTCCGGCCGCCCCTTGGCGCAGCCCTTGCCCGATGGCGCGAAATTCTGGGCCAAGCCATGGGCGCCGCTCGACGTGCTCCGCGAAGCCGAGCTCGCGCAGCCGTCCTGATGGTCGATGCGGGGGCTCGCTTTCTTGCCGTGAGGCACGGTGATAGGGTCTGCCCATGACCTTTTCCTTCCTGCTCACCTCGCTCATCGTCGTCGCCTCGCCCGGCACCGGCGTGCTTTACACCCTGGCTGCGGCGCTGACACGCGGCTCGCGCGCGAGCGTCGCTRCCGCCTTCGGCTGCACGCTCGGGATCGTGCCGCACATGATAGCTGCGATGCTCGGGCTTGCCGCGGTGCTGCATACCAGCGCGCTTGCCTTTGCCGCGCTGAAATGGGGCGGCGTCGCCTATCTGCTCTACATGTCCTGGCAGGCGCTGCGTGAGACCGGGGCGCTGGCGGTCGATGGCGAGATCAGGGAGCGGTCGAGCCGCCGCGTCATCGTCACTGGCTTCCTGATCAACATCCTCAATCCGAAACTGTCGATCTTCTTCCTGGCCTTCCTGCCGCAGTTCATCGCGGTGGACGAAGCCCATGTGCTGGCGCGGATGCTGGAATTGAGCGGCGCCTTCATGGCGATGACCTTTGCGGTGTTCGTCCTCTACGGCCTCTGTGCGGCGTCGGTACGCGAGCGCGTCATCTCCCGCCCACGTGTCATGGCCTGGCTGCGCCGCAGCTTCGCCACCGGCTTCGCCGCGCTCGGCGCCAAGCTTGCGTTTGCGGAGCGGTAGGCTTCGCCTTCACCTCTCCCCGCTTGCGGGGAGACGCCGCAGCTGAGTGCGGCCAATAAAAAAAGCGGGCCTTGCGCCCGCCATCTCCAAACTCTCTCGACCTTTTACCCGACGCCCGGGCGGAGCGAGGCTCCACCCGGGCAAAGAACATGCTGGCTACTTCTTCTTCGCGGCCTTCTTGGCCTTTTTCTTCGTCGCCTTCTTCGCCTTCTTCGCTTTCTTAGCCATAGTATCCTCTCAAGGGTTCATGGTTAAACGCGACACGAGGGATGCTCGGCGGAGGGCCAGCCTCGCAACATCCTCGACCACAAACTCAGCAGATTCGCGGGCGGCTGCCCCGTGCTGTCACATCTGTGTCATTACGTTATCCACAGCTCAGATGCATTTTCGGGTGATTTTTGCCCGCGAATCCGCATCGCAATGCGCATCGGCGTGGCCGCGCAGGGAGGCCGCGACATGCCTAACGATCCGATAATCGCGGCGCACTGTTCATGAATCCAAAACCAAGGGCGAGCTTTCGCAGATCGCAGTGAGGTTCCGTTAAGTGCAATCCGCGCATTCTTCCCCGCAAGAACGCGGGGAAGGGTCATGGACGAACGGCTGCCAGAGACGGGGGGGGCGACGCTGCGCGTGCCGCACGCGCCATGCTGAACGTACCGACACTCTGGACGGTCTTCGTCGTCAACTTCCTGGCGCTTGGCCTGATCTGGGCCTACGTGACGCGCTCCTATCCGAAATTTGCAGCGGCGCGATTCTGGATGGCATCGTCGTTCGTCGGCGCCGCCGGCGCGATGACAGCCCTGGTCCGCCTGTTCGTCGCCTCTCCCCTGCCGCTTCTTGTCGGCGCTGCCGGTATCATCGCGGCGAGCTGCCTCGCCGCCATGGGCATTCAGCGCTTCTATGACCGGCCGGTCTCATGGCGCGTCATGGCCGCAACGGGGGTGCTAAGCCTCGCCGGCGTCGTGTTCTTCATGGTCGGCTTCGAGCACATGCAGCTGCGCATGCTCAGCTACACGCTCGGCCAGGCCTTGCCGCTGGTGCTGGCGCTGCGTCTGCTCCTGGCGCCGCCGGAAGGCCGCGTCAGCCCGGGTGCGCGGCTGTCCGGCATCGTCATCCTCACCATCATCGGGATCTTTGCGGTTCGCACGCTGGGCAATCTGCTCGGCCACGATTTCTCGGCGCGCGCCGGCGGTCAGGCTCATGGCGTCATGGTGCTGGGCCTCCTGTTCCTGTCGATGACGCTCAATTTCGGCTTCCTGCTGATGGCGATGGATCGCCTGCGCAACGAGGTCGCCGACCTCGCGCTGCTTGACGATCTCACGGGCGTCGCCAACCGGCGCCATTTGTTGCAGCGCCTGTCCGAGGAATGCGCCCGGTCTGAGCGCAGCGGCGAGCCGTTCTCGCTGCTGGTGATCGATCTCGACGGCTTCAAGGCCATCAATGACTCCCATGGTCACGCCGCGGGCGATGCCTGCTTGCGGCACTTCACCCTGATGGCGCAAACGCGGCTGCGGCCGGGCGACATGCTGGCCCGCACCGGTGGCGACGAGTTCTGCGTCGTGCTGCCGTCCTCGTCCCTGCGCGAGGCTGCCGCGATCGCCCGCCGCGTGCTCGAGGTCTGCCGCCAGGACGCCGCGGCCTGTACAACCAGGGACATCCCGATCGCGATCTCGATCGGCGTTGCCGAATGGGACCGCGGCATCGGCCAGTTTCCGGACCGCCTCATCGCCCATGCCGACCACGCCCTCTATGCCGCCAAGAAAAACGGCAAGAACGACTTTGCCGTCTACGATCCGGCTCCGCCGCTCTCGCCTGAGCGGCCCGGGCTCGGCGAGGCCACGCGCAAATTCGCATAAAGCCTGCTAGGATTTGGGTCCGCCTTGGACCCGTATGATGATATTCCGCCTGCTCGCGACTTTTCTCGCCGCCCTTCTTCTGCTCACCCCAGCCGCCGCAACGGACGCCGAACTCGCGAAGATCGCGCGCGTCTCCGGCACGCCTGACATTCCCGGCCTGAAAATGGTCTGGCTCGCGCCATGGGGCGATGTCCGCGACGCCCATCCCTGGCGCAACATCATCGTGCACCAGACCGAGGGGCCGACAGGCTCGGCGCGCGGCGGCGCGGCGGAGCAGTCGAAGAACCCGACGCGCCGCGGCGTCACCGTGTGGGTCGAGACCGACGGCACGGTCTATTGGGCGGTCGCCGAGAACCTGGTGCCGACCCATGGCGACGGCGCCAACCGTAACGACAACAAGTACATCGACAACAGATCGACCTATCGCCAGGTCGTGCGCGACAACTCGATCGGCGTCGAGTTCGCCGGCAACTATCCGGATGTCACCACAGGCCCGACCGAGGCGCAGGTCGCGGCATGGAAGATCCTCGTGAAGGTGCTGCGCGCGCGCTACGGCATCCCGCTCGACCACGTCTATGCGCACAACTGGATCGACTACAAGGACGCCCGCTGTTGCGAAGGCTGTTGGCTCGCGACGCTGGCGCGGACTTGGGGGGAGTGACGAGCAGGCGCGTCCGGCAACCGAAGGCCGAAACCTCCGGTGCCGGACGGCCATCGAGAGCGATCGCTATCGGCTCTCATCGCCATCCTAAGTCCACCGGTCTTCCCGGGCTCAGGGGAATGCCTTGGGAAGATCGGCGGAAGGCTTCGTGACGATCTGGTGCGCGTCGCGCCAGATCACTTCGCGCTGGCGTGAGGTTGTAATCGTGCGCACCGGCAGGCCGCCCTCCTCGAGCAGCCAAGCGCAGTAGCGCGCGCAGCTGACAGCCTCGCGGGCTTGAGGATCGAACCAGCAAATGCCCCAGATCGAATCGCGCCGCTTGAAGTGACGCGCGATGCGTCCAGGAAGCGGCAGATGCTGCGCGAACCAATTGAACTGGTCCGAGAGCTCATGCCGGATCCAGTCCGGACAGTTGTTTCGCTGGACATACCAGGACGCACGAAAGAAGCCGCTCTCCACGCGACTGTGCGGGTGGATGAGCGGTGTAACGAACCGCAAATGCATGACGACACGGCGCGACGCCTTGTTGCGTCGCGCCCCTCGCAGCCAGATGCAATGAATGGAGAACAGCGCGCGAAGCGGCGTTCAGCTTATGACCGATTGCCGATCAAAGAGTTCGGCGGTCAGAACGTATCGATCTACTTTTCATGCCGCCTCCCTTGGTTGCGCTGAACAACAAAGGCGCGATAGCGCGCCGGGCGGCAGCACATACATCAGCAATCGTCCTGCGGCAAGCGTGATCGACAAGGACGATTGAGCGGGAAGCATTCATGACGCGCTCCGGAATGACGAGCTAAACCGGCTGCGCCATCCAGCCGAACAGCCGTCGCATCAATCCCGGCCGCCGTGGCAATTCCGGCGGGCCGTCCGACGCCAGCACGCGTTTGAAGAAGTAGTCCAGGAACACCATGTCGTTCGGCTCGGTGACGGTGAATTGTTCGTCGCCGAAGAACACGCTGTAATTATAGAAGAACGGGCCCATGAGCGGGATCGTCGCGGTCGAGGCATAGTCCTTGGAGATGACGAACTCTGCGGGATCGAGCCCGTGCTCGCGCATCGCCTGCTCGACCAGCGGCAGCTTGCGCATGAACTGGGCGGAGAAGCCGCCGACGGTGGATTGCAGGATGATCGACACGGTTGGTGTCCGTTCAGTTGAGGCCGCCGGCCCGATCATTCTGGGTCGGTCGACCGGACGCGCGGGTTCAAGGCAAGCCCGGTTCTACGTCGGCCAGGGGAAGGAGACTGTGACGGCGGTCTCACTTGGCAGGACCTTCCGCCACAACCACCGCTGTCATCGCCCGGTTCAACCGGGCGATCCAGTATTCCAGGGGCCTGCGTTCGAGATCTCGCTGCCGGTACCGGTTCAAGCCGGGGCATGACAGCGAGTGCGGCGCGCTTCGCATCGCGCAGAGAAAGCACGGCGGATCACTCAAACAGAGCATCGCCACAAACAAAAAAGCCGGCGTTGCCGCCGGCTTTCTGTCTCTTGTCGATCCGCCAATATCTACCGCGAGAAGAGCCCGCTTAATGCGCGGCTTCCAGCGCGGCCTGTTCCGCCCGTGCGATCGTGCCCTTGACCGCGGCCTGCACCTTTTCGAAGGCGCGGACTTCGATCTGGCGGACGCGCTCGCGCGACACGCCGAACTCGGCGGCAAGGTCTTCCAGCGTCATCGGCTCATCGGCGAGGCGGCGCGCCTCGAAGATGCGGCGTTCGCGCGGGTTGAGCACGCCCATGGCGCCGTTCAGCGCGTCACGGCGTTCGTCATACTCCTCGTGCTCGGCCAGCATGGCTTCCTGGTTGGGCGTGTTGTCGACCAGCCAGTCCTGCCATTCGCCGGCTTCGCCGTCATCGCGGATCGGAGCGTTGAGCGACGCGTCACCACCGAGGCGACGGTTCATGTCGATCACGTCCTGATCGGTGACGCCGAGGCGCTTGGCAATGATCTTCACCTGGTCGGGGCGGAGATCGCCCTCGTCCAGCGCGTTGATCTTGCTCTTCGCCTTGCGCAGGTTGAAGAACAGCTTCTTCTGGTTCGCGGTGGTGCCCATCTTCACGAGCGACCAGGAACGCAGGATGTACTCTTGAATCGACGCCTTGATCCACCACATCGCGTAGGTGGCGAGACGGAACCCCTTTTCGGGTTCGAAACGCTTCACCGCTTGCATGAGGCCGACATTGCCTTCCGAGACGACCTCGGAGATCGGCAGGCCGTAGCCGCGATAGCCCATGGCGATCTTGGCCACGAGGCGGAGATGGCTGGTGACGAGTTGGTGCGCCGCGTCGCGATCGTCATGCTCACGCCAACGCTTGGCGAGCATGTATTCCTGCTGGGGTTCCAGCATCGGGAACTTGCGGATCTCGGCGAGGTAGCGAGAAAGGCCGGATTCTCCATTGAGGACCGGCAAAGCAGCGGTACGGGCCATGATGAAGCCCTCCAAGGTTCAGGCCCCCGATAGCGGCGGGCCAGGCAGACGACCGCTGTGTTAAAGCCGGCCGTAGCTGCGATGTTCCGTTGGTCATTTCCAACGCAAGCGCAATATACCCCAAGGGGGGTCAAAAAGGGAAGGATTGCTGACGTCACGTCCCCGTGTGGCAGCTATAACTTTTTGTAATGTAACGCTTTTCCAAGGTGGCCTGCGTCATAGCGCCGCTTTCAGAGCGCCCTGAAGGAGAAGCAAATCCTTCGGCAGAGGCGCTTCCCAGTGGAGTAATTCTCCGGTTCTCGGGTGCTCCAATACCAGCAAATAGGCATGCAGGGCCTGCCGTCCAAGCGTGGCCAGAGTCGCCTGCGACTCCGGGCCGAGGTGGTTCGCCTTGGTCTTGAAGTGCGGGCCATAGACGGCGTCGCCCATCAGGGGATGGCCAATATGGGCGAGGTGGACGCGGATCTGGTGGGTGCGTCCGGTCTCGAGCTCGCAGGCGAGCAGGGAGGCGATCGGCTTGCCGTCACGCCCCGCAAAACTCTCCAGAAGCTCCCAATGCGTCACCGCCTCGCGGCCGCCCTGGCGCACCGCCATCTTCTCGCGCGCATACGGGTGGCGGTCGATCGGCGCATCGACGGTGCCGCGGTGGCGTCCCGGCAGCCCCCAGGCGAAGGCCATGTAGCCGCGGCGCATCGCGCCCGTCCGGCCGTGGTCGGCGAATTGCGCGGTGAGCGAGGCATGGGCGAGGTCGTTCTTGGCGACTACCATCAGCCCGGTCGTGTCCTTGTCGAGCCGGTGCACGATGCCGGGCCGGCGTACCCCGCCGATGCCGGAGAGCGAGCCGCCGCAATGGGCGATCAGCGCGTTGACCAGCGTGCCGGTCTCGTGCCCGGCCGCGGGGTGCACGACGAGGCCCTTCGGCTTGTTGAGGACGACGATGTCGTCGTCCTCGAACACGATATCGAGGGCGATATCCTCACCCTTGGGCTCCGGCGGGGCCGCCTCCGGCACGTCGATTGTGATCGTATCGCCGGATGTGACGTGATAAGCGGGGTCGCGGATCGCGGCGTCCTTGAGGCTCACCGCGCCCGCCAAAATCAGGGCTTTCAGCCTCGATCGCGACAGGTCGGTGAGGTGCGCCGCCAGCACGCGGTCAAGCCGAGCCGAGCCCTCGTCGCCGGCGACGACAACTTCCAACCTTTGCGCAGAGCCTGAGCTATCCATGACGACGTCTGATACCGCTGTTCCCGAACCGAGCCCCGAGCAGGCCGCGCTGTTCGCGCGGGTGCGGCGGATGATGCTGATCGCGGGGTTGACCACGGCGCTGGCAATCTGCGCCGTCCTGATCGCGGTGGGCTACCGCCTTTTCAAGTCGGAGGGAAGGGCGTCCGAAATGGCCGGCGACGTCACCGCCGCCCTGCCCAAGGGCGCCAGGATCGTCTCGACCGGGGTCGCCGGCGACCGCCTCGTGGTCACGCTGGACGTTGGCGGGGTCATCGAGATCCGCACTTTCGACGCCCACACCCTGAAGCCGGCCGGAAAGCTGAAATTTGCCAATGAGCCGTAGGGCTGGCCGCGGCTGTTGATCGTTCTCCGGTCCAGTTTGTCTTGCCGCGCAACTTCTGATTTAGCTCTCGGGCTTGGGAAGTTGGGCTGGGACTGGGAATGGGACGTATCAAGTCGCGCGTCGTCGCAATTGCACTCGTTGTCGGGTCGTACGGATGCGCTGGATTTGCGGCGCTCGCAGAGCCGGCCAAGCAGCCCACAGCGCCAGCCAGGCAGGCTGGACTTGCCGCGCCGGCCAAACAACCCGCGGCGCAGGCCAAGCCAACGGGCTCGCGGAACGCACGGCTCTATTTCTTGCGCGAGAAGGGCATTTTCGGCGCGATGGGCGGAATGGCGGCCTCGTCGGAAATCCTGATCGACGGCAAGTCCGTCGGTAAGGTCGACATGGGGACGTTCTTCTTCGTCGACCGGCCGCCGGGCGTCCACAAGATCGCTTCCCACATGAAGATGTCGATGACGGACTATGAGGTCGAGGTCCCCGTCGAGGCCGGCAAGACGTATTATTTCGGCGTCGGGACGCAGCGGACAGGCGCCATCGGCCAGGACCTGCTCAACCAGGCCGTCGCCGGCAGCAGCGGCCAGCAGATCCGCTCCTCATCGCCGTTCAAATCCGCCTTTGCGGGCGCGGGCCTGTTCCGCCTTGAGCCGGCCGCGGGCGCTGCGGCGATCGAGAAACTGAAGCAGCCGTGAGTGTTCCCGGCGGTTTCGTAGGGCGCGCGGCGGCCCGCCGCGCAATTAAGCCTAAGCCGCATTGACCGTGCATATCCGGGGTTCTCGCCCCCGATCGAGGCTTGCCGCCGACAAAATTCGCGGCTATGTCCTGTCCCTCACGCTCCCTTCGTCTAGCGGTTAGGACGCGGCCCTCTCAAGGCTGAAACAGGGGTTCGATTCCCCTAGGGAGCGCCATTGCCTTGAAGCTACCTTCCCTTGATCTCGATTTGATTGTTCCCCCCGCTGGGTGAGCGCTTGTGGCATTGGCGATCAACGTTCGAGCCGATAACAATTCAGCAAGTGAGATCGAGCGGCTGTGGGATCAGGTCGTAGCGTTCGAAGTCGAGCCCTCGATGCGCGCCCTTGGCTATCGGCCACATTTTACATTTGCGATCTACGACTCGCCTGCGATCGACGAAAAGATAGCATGGGCCGCCATGCTGGCGGCCGTTGCTGGCGAAGCGCAATTTCGCATCGAGTTCAAACGGATTCGTTGGTTCGCAGGCTCGCCTCTCGTTCTCTGGGCGGAGCCGAGCTCCAATGAGGCGCTAACCCGCATCCACAGCTCGGTCAGCGCCGCAATCGACCCGGCGCATTGCCGCCCTCATTACCGGCCCGGGGCATGGACGCCGCATTGTACGCTCGGCTTGCGCATCGCCGATGAGCGGCGTGATGACGCGATTGCTTTTGCGCGATCGTTTGATCGAAGCATGGAAGTGCTGTTCGACGTGGCAGATTGCGTTACCTTTCCGCCGGTTCAGGTAATCGCTGAGCAGCGATTGCCCCCGTAGTCGATGGCACGGCCACGGCGGGCAAGGTCGGTAGCTTCGACGCCAAGTCGCTAGCAAACATGTTGCAGGCGAAGGCGCGATCACTGCGCCTGCAATCGCTTCAGGTCGGCAATGGCGGCACGATACTCTCGAAACGAGGTCGGGCATCCGTCTCGCGCGGCTGCAAACTCGTTCCGGGCCGCCACTGTATCTTTGCTCTTGAGCTGAGCGATCCCAGCGTAATAGTGTGCCTCGCAAGTTTGATCTGAATTCCTGGCCGAAGCCAGGGCTGCGGCGGGCGTGATCCGGCCGACAAGCAATTCGCCGACGGTTCTCGGCCAATCCCTGAGCTGGCCCTTGTCGAGTGCAGCGGACAGCGCGATGCCGGCATCGGCAGATCGTCCCTGCATCCGCGCCACCGATCCCCAAATCACGCCGTAGCCATCGGGATCGGAAAACCGCGCCTCCCGGTCGTAGTCCGAAGCGGCATCCCTGAAATCGCCTCTCCGATAGTACGCATCTCCCCGGGCCGCGTAGTAGTCAGTCGCGACGCGATCGGCCTCCGGACGACTCACCTCCTGGTCTTTGGCAAAGGTGGTGTTCTTGTCGGGTCCAAGCCTGATGGCATCGGTGAAATCCCGGATCGCCTCGTCCAGCCTGTCCTCGGACATATAAATCTGCCCGCGAATGAACCGGCTTGCGGCACCTGAGGGATCAAGATTGATGGCCTCGGTGAGCGAAGCGATTGCGCGTGTGGTGTCGCCCTTTTTGGCCAAGGTCAGTCCCAGCTCGTGATGAGCGTAGTTGTTCTTCGGGTTGAGCCTGACCGCCTCGGTGAAGTCGGCTTCAGCCGCATCCATGTTGCCGAGTGCAAAATTTCCGAAGCCATGCTTGAGCAATGCCATGGATCTTGCACCGGGAGGTAGTCTGGCGTCCTGGGAGAGGCTGCTGCACGCTGCCATCATGCGCGGGACATCGGTGCTGTCCTGACAATCGTTCAGGTCTTGTGGGGTGGCCGCAAACGCGCTTGCCGCCGAGACGACGATGGAGATGATCAAAGCTGCCCTGCAGCTGATGCGCAGGCCCTGATTTGACATTGCAGACATTTCGCTCCCTTGCACGACACACTTGGCCGATGATCCCGACGCAGGCAACGCGACCTGCCGCGACGACAACCTTATAGAGATCTTTTCCATCATTCTACCGGAGGTTTGTTGGGCCGTTGCCCTTCGGGCAAGGCACGCCGCGAGGTCGCGAGCGCATGCAGCATCGGCATCAGTGCCGGTAGTCGTTCTCCCCAAAATCTGCACTATGCGCTCCGCGCCTCCGGAGCTTCTGCAGGGCTTTCGGAGGTTCTGGCAATAGCATGCGGAGTGACGACATGAGCGGTTTGGTGATCTCTGGCGGCCGGGTGGTGGATCCCGCGAGCGGAATGGACGCCATCGGTGATGTAGCGGTGATGGACGGCAAGATCGCCGGCGTCGGCACGGGCCTCGGCGGCGCCGAGCGGGTGATCGACGCGACGGGGCTCGTGGTCGCGCCGGGCTTCATCGACCTGCACGCGCATGGCCAGTCGATCCCGGCCGACCGCATGCAGGCGTTCGACGGCGTGACGACGACGCTTGATCTCGAGGCCGGCGTGCTGCCGGTCGCCTCCTGGTATGAGCGCCAGGCGCGGAAGGGACGCGTGCTGAACTACGGCGCCGCCACCAACTGGGCCTTTGCGCGCATCGGCGCGATGACCGGCTCGAATGCGGAGAGCTCGCTGGAAGCGTTCGGCAACGCCATGCGCGATCGCCGCTGGATGGACAACGTCGCCAGCGATGCGGAGGTCGCCGGCATCCTCGAGCGTCTTTCGCGCGGCCTGAACGA
Organism: Bradyrhizobium sp. 2TAF36; assembly: GCF_052114925.1. NCBI lineage: Bacteria > Pseudomonadati > Pseudomonadota > Alphaproteobacteria > Hyphomicrobiales > Nitrobacteraceae > Bradyrhizobium > Bradyrhizobium sp. 2TAF36. The sequence goes on from NZ_JBFRFR010000004.1 coordinate 63,132, forward strand.
GGGCGGCATCGGCATCGGCATCCTGAACGCCTATGCGCCGGGCGCCGGCGTGCAGGAGCTGACCGCGGTCTGCCAGCTCGCGGCCAGGCAGGACGTGCCGACMTTCACCCACGTCGCCTACATGTCGCGCGTCGACCCCGAAAGCGCCGCGGAAGCCTATATCCGCCTGATCGGCTATGCCGGCGCCACCGGCGCGCACATGCACATCTGCCATTTCAACTCGTCGAGCAAGACGGATATCGAACGCTGCCGCGTGCTGGTCGAAAAGGCGCAGGCGCAGGGCTTGCCCATCACGGTCGAAGCCTATCCCTACGGTACCGGCTCGACCGTGCTGGCCGCGGCCTTCTTCAGTGATCCCCAGTTCGTCGAGCGCAACGGCACCGGTTACGATTCAGTGCAGCGCGTGACCGACGGTCACCGCTTCCGCGATCGCGAGGAGCTGCTGAAGGCGCAAGCCGAAGAGCCGTCCTCGCTGGTGCTCTGGCACATCCTCGATACCGACAACAATGCGCATCATCGCGATCTGCTCGATATGTCGGTGCTGTATCCCGGCGGCGCGATCGCGTCCGATGCGATGCCGTGGACGACGTCGGACGGCAAGACCTACACCGGCGATGCCTGGCCGCTGCCGGATGACGCCACCTCGCATCCGCGCTCGGCCGGCTGCTTCACGAAGTTCATCCGCGAATGGGTGCGCGAGCGCAAGGCCGTGTCGCTGCTCGAAGGCGTGCGCAAATGCGCGCTGATCCCCGCAGAGATCCTTTCGCAAAGCACGCCCGCGATGCGGGCCAAGGGCCGCCTTGCCAAGGACGCCGATGCCGACATCGTCGTGTTCGACTACGAGAAGCTCTCGGACCGCGCGACCTTCACGGCGATGAACCGCCCCTCGGACGGCGTGCGGCATCTGATCGTCAGCGGCCAGCCGCTGATCAGCGATGGCGTGCTGGACGTGGCGGCGCGGCCCGGCCGCCCCGTGCGTCGCCCCGTCGTCGAGGGCTGATCCCATGCCGGTCCCCATTCTCCTGGTGACGGGCTTTCTGGGGGCGGGCAAGACCACGGTCGTCAACCATCTGCTGGCGAACGCGGAGGGACGGCGTATCGCGGCAATCGTCAACGATTTCGGCGCGATCAACATCGACGCGGAGTTGATCGCGGGCGCGAGCGACGGCGTGGTCAGCCTCGCCAATGGCTGCATCTGCTGCTCGCTCGAAGGCGATCTCCTGCGCACGCTCTCGACGCTGCTTCGGCGCGATCCGAAGCCCGAATATATCGTCATCGAGACCAGCGGCGTCGCCGATCCCGCCGACATCGTCCGCAACCTGATGGACCCCGTGATCCTGCGCGAGGCGCCGCTGGAAACGGTGCTCTGCGTGATGGATGCGGCGACGCTACCTGCGGCCCTGGATGATGCGCTGATGCGGTCGCAGCTGCGCGCCGCCGATATCGTGGCGCTGAGCAAGCTCGATCTGGCGGACGAGAGCGCAGGCGCCCGCATGCGCGAAGCCATCCGCGCRCAGCGTGTCCCCGCCGTGGTGGTCGATGCCAGGCACGGCGAGATTCCGTCCGCGCTGTTGTTCCCCGCGGCTGTTGATCGCGCGCCCGCGCCGCGCGACCCTGGACCACRACGGCCGTCCGAGGAGCGCTTCGAGACGCTGAGCTGGACCTCGGATCAGCCGCTGTCGCTGCAGCGCCTGCAGCCGGCGATCGGCCGCCTGGCGCCAAAGCTTGCGCGCGCAAAAGGCCTGTTCGAGACCGTCGAGCAACCCGGGCGCCAGATGGTGTTTCAGTTCGCCGCCGGCCGCGCGACGCTCGCGACGGGCGGTGCACCGGCGGAAGGCGTGCCGCGATCGCGGATCGTCTTCATCACCGAGCTCGGTGTGCTCTCGAAGGCCGAGCTCGACGGGATCATGGCGGCGTGCGTTGCGGGTGGGTGAAGCAAGCGATCACGCCAGAAGCACGCCCCTCACTTCACGCGAATTGCGCGATGCCGTTTCCGACGGACCAGTTCTCCGCGGGGGCATCGAGCACGTTGACGAACACGTCCTCCGGCCGGATGCCCGGGTTTTCGCCGAGTAGGTCTGCGATCCGCCGGTACAGCACCATCTTCTGCTCCGCCGTGCGCGAAGCGAACACGGTGATCTGGATCAGCACGGCGTCGTCGCTGCGTTTGACGCCATAGGCATTGCCGCAGCGGAAGTTCGAGGCGTCATGCTCGCTGATGGTCATGAACTCGTCGCCCTCGGGCACGTTCAGTGCCTCGCGCATGGCGCGGTACAAACCATCGAGGATCGCCTGCCGATAGGCTTCCGGTTTGCCGGCGCGCATCGAGATGTGAAGGAGAGGCATGGGCGGGTCCCTTTTGGCATGCGAGCCCGATCGGCCAGGGCGCACGCAAGCGCCGGCCGTTGGGCCCATTGACGGAACGGGCTATCAATCCCAATTAGTTTTTGACACGATGTCGAGAAAACACGTTATTGACATCGTGTCAAATATTTTTGCCGTACCGAGGAGCAGGATTTGAGGYCGCGCGAATTCGACCACGACGACGTCCTGCGTATCGCGTTCGACCAGTTCTGGCGCAAGGGCGTGCGCGGCACGTCGCTGTCGGACATCGCGCGCGATGCCGGTGTTCAGCGCGGCAGCCTCTACAATGCCTTCGGCAGCAAGGAGGCGCTGTTCCTCCAGGCCTATGAGCGTTATGCGGGCGATTATCTCCTCGCCCTGCAAAAGGCGCTCGGCGCGGGCTCACTGCGAAAACGCCTTACCGCGTTCTTCGACCTGACCATCACCAACTTCCGCTCGGGCTCGCCGCCGCGGGGATGTCCGACCACGCGCGGATTGATGGAGCTCGGCGCGGCCGAAGGGGAGGGCTTGGATGAAGACGCGCGTCAGGCCTTTGCGGGCCTCATCTCGCGCATCACCATGCTGGTTCAAGAGACGTTGGCGGCAGGCGCAGAGCGCGGCGAGTTCAATGGCAATCCCGCGGCCGCAGCGCTGCATATCATCACGGTGACGCGCGGCCTTGGCGTGCTCGAACGTGCCTTCGGCGACGAGCCGCAGCTGCGCAAGATCGCGGCTCACACCATCGATCTCGTGCTTGGCAAGAAGGGCGGTTAGGCCAGGCCGCAAAACGACGACCCCAGCGGTGGTGATCCCTGGGGCCGTCTGGAGGTTTTATGGAGGGCATCGAACACTGCGTCTCCATGGCGATGTTGATAGCGCAAGGTCGCTTGAGATGCGACTAGAACCCATCAAAGCGTCAGCACAAGGCAAGCGCGTTGACGGCCCGCGTCGTCGCGATCTCGTTCTCGTTCCCGACGTACTGGCAAACGATGGATTCGAGTTCGCCCGGCTGGTTGCGGCGTGCGACCGCCAGCAGTCGCATCAATTCCGCCTCGTCCTGCGACAGGCGCCGGCACGAGGGCGGCATGAAGCACAGTTCGCACGGCCGGCCGCTGCGCAGGATCCTGACGAGCGCAGCAGCGCGCGCCACCAGCAGCGGACTGTCGGCGATGCCCGGCGCCTCGTCGGCGAAGCGATAGGCCGCTTCCCAGCAATCGGAGGCGCCGGTCGTATAGGCCGCTCCGATGAATCGGAACAGCGACAGCGCAACGCGGGAAAATTCATCGTAGCTCTCGACGCAGGGACGCGCCGCAAGCGCGGCCTGGAGCGGACAGAGCCGCGGCTGGCCGGCTGTTTCGACTGGCGCAGAACCGCACGTATCGTGGAGCATGAACGATCCCGTCAGTGCAGCGTGGGACTTCCGACCAGCCAGCTCTTCATTGCCATCGTCCGGTCATGGTCGAAAGACTGAACGTGTCGGTCGGGCAGGATGAGGCCGGCCATGCGGAAGATCGTTGCAAGCCCCCGCACGGGCGCGAGAGCCCAATCGGCACCGACCGGCGGCAACCAGCTCTCGAACTGCTCGCGCGCGACGTCGATGCGTTCCTGTTGTGCCGCGGCGATCGCCCGCAAGATTCCGTGCTCGCTGTCCGACATCTTCGGACAGGTCGGACAATGAACTTCGATGGCCGTATGCGCCGTGCACGCGAAGATCTCGATGATGGATTCTAGCGACGGCACGGCGTCGCCCACGCGAAAGTGGTCGTACACTTGCTGGATATCGGCCGCAGTCGGAACGGCGCTTCCGCTGCGTGCCTTGGCCCGAAATCCCCAGATGAAAAGCCGCTCCGCCGCGCACAGCGCAGGAAGGTCGAGGGACTTGCCATATGTCGATTGATGCATTGAGCCTCTGGCCTTCTGTGCAGCTCACGCCACAGCTGGCGCTGATGATCTGCGCCGATCGTTCCGCCAGAGCCGACCGCAAGTCAACGCTCGCAGCGGCGATATCGAGGTCTTCTAGATCTAAAGAGCCGGGATCCCGGATGCAGCCAAGCCTCGCCAGCCTGCCAAGTCGCACGCCGCGCGCCGGCTGCCTCCAACGCAATTTCGTGGGGATTTGGGGAACCCGAATGCTTAAAGCTTCGCTAAGGGGTGCGGGATAAACTGGCATATCAGCCCTTCCAATTCTTGCGAGCTCCGATGTTTTTCTCCCGCATCAGTTTCAAGCTAGTCCTGATTGTCGGCATCAGCCTCCTCGGCATGATCGCTCTGGCGCCGATCGCGCTCTCGACCCTGCGTGCGCAGATGATTGCCGACCGCCAGGCCAAGACGCAGCACATGGTCGATGTCGGCTACGGCATCCTGGCGCACTATCAGAAGCTCGAGAGCGAGGGGAAGTTGCCGCGCGAGCAGGCGCAGGCCGCCGCGATCACAACGATCAAGAGCCTGCGTTATGACAAGGTCGAGTATTTCTGGATCAACGACATGGCCCCCAAGATGGTCATGCACCCGATCAAGCCCGAGCTCGACGGCAAGGATCTCTCCGGCATGAAGGACCCCGCCGGCAACGCGCTGTTCATGGGCTTCGTTGACGTCGTCAACAAGCAGGGCGCCGGCTTCTACAGCTATCTCTGGCCGAAGCCGGGCTTCGAGCAGCCGGTCGGAAAAATCTCCTATGTGAAGGGCTTTGCGCCCTGGGGATGGATCATCGGCACCGGCATTTATCTCGACGACGTCGACGCCGTTTTCCGCCAGAACGCGACGACATTCGCCTACATTTGTCTGGCCGTCCTGGTCCTGGTGCTGGCCTGCTCCTTCGTGATCGGCCGCAGCGTGACCCGGCCGCTCGCGAAAATCACCGCGCTGACCGAGCGACTCGCCGCCGGCGACAGCGCGTTCGAGGTGCCCTACACCGGCCGCAGCGACGAGGTCGGCGGGCTCGCCAAGGCGCTTGCCGTGTTCAAGGACAATGCGTCGGCGGTGAGCCGCATGCATACCGAGCAGCAGGAGACGAAGCAGAGGGCCGACGACGAGAAACGCAAGACGATGGGCGATCTCGCCGGCAAGTTCGAGGCGAGCGTTCAGGCCGTCGTCCGCGACGTCTTCACCGAGGCGCGCGCGATGCAGCAGGCCGCGCAAGGCATGTCGGAGACCGCGAACAAGGCGACCGACCGCGCAAGCTTCGTCGCGACCGCCTGCCAGCAGGCGTCGAGCAATGTGCAGACGGTGGCGTCCGCCGCCGGGCAGCTGTCGTCCTCGATCACCGAGATCAGCCAGCGTGTCGCGCAGGCTGCAAGCGTGGCCGACAAGGCGGCCGCGGACGGTCAGCGCACCAACGACACCGTGCAGGGGCTGGCCGCCGCCGCGCACAAGATCGGCGAGGTCATCGACCTCATCAACCAGATCGCCTCGCAGACCAACCTGCTCGCGCTCAACGCCACCATCGAAGCGGCGCGCGCCGGCGAGGCCGGCAGGGGATTTGCCGTGGTCGCGAGCGAGGTGAAATCGCTGGCGAGCCAGACCGCGAAGGCGACCGACGAGATCGGCGCGCAGATCACCGCGATCCAGGCCGAGACCAACCAGGTCGTCGGCAACATCGAGAGCATCCGCAAGACCATCATGGAGGTCAACGAGATCTCCTCGTCGATCGCCGCCGCGGTCGAGGAGCAGGGCGCCGCGACGCAGGCGATCGCCCACAGTGTGCAGGAGGCGGCGTCCGGCACCGACCAGGTCTCGCAGAACATCTCCGGTGTCACCGACGCCACGGCGGAAACGGGCCAGGCCGCGGGCCTCGTGCTGCAATCGAGCGGCCGGCTGTCGCAGAAGCTGCAATCACTGGAGAACGAGGTCAGCACCTTCGTTGCGGGCGTGCGGGCCGCCTGACATCGCGCTCATACTATCTGCCGTGGCGCGGATTATGCGCCTCGTCGCCGCGCGCGCCGGCAACTGATATTCCGGCCCGCGGGACCGGCTATTGCGACGGGCGTTCTCGCCCTTGACGAGCGCGGTTAAAGTGAAGAAGCAGGATCATCGAACCTGCCGACCCGCGCCTCGGCCCGCGGGCATGGAGACGCCGCATGTCGTTCAAGAAACTCCTGATCGCCAACCGTGGCGAGATCGCCATCCGCATCGCGCGCGCGGCGGCCGATGCCGGCATCGCGACGGTCGCGATCCATCCGGCCGATGACGCGCTGTCGCTGCACGCGCGTGTTGCCGACGGGGCGGTCGAAATCCCCGGCCGCGGCGCACGGGCCTATCTCGATATCGAAGCGGCGGTGAAGGCGGCGAAGAGCGCCGGCTGCGACGCGGTGCATCCCGGTTATGGCTTCCTCAGCGAGAATGCCGCGTTCGCCAAGGCCTGCGCGGATGCGGGCATCGCCTTCGTCGGGCCGAAGCCGGCCGCGCTTGAACTGTTCGGCGACAAGGTCGCGGCGCGGCAACTGGCGAAGCGTTGCGGCGTGCCGATCATCGCCGGCACCAGCGGGCCCTCGTCGCTGGAGGAGATCACGGCATTCTTCGAATCCCTCGGCAAGGGCGCGGCGATCGTGATCAAGGCGATGGCCGGTGGCGGCGGCCGCGGCATGCGCGTCGTGGAGAATGCCGCCGATCTCGCGGAAGCCTATGCGCGCTGCCAATCCGAGGCCAAGGCGGCGTTCGGGTTCGACGGCGTCTATGCCGAGCGCCTGATCCGCCAGGCCCGCCACATCGAGGTGCAGATCATCGGCGATCGCCACGGCGCGATCTCCCATCTCTGGGAGCGCGAATGCACCATCCAGCGCAGGCACCAGAAGCTGATCGAGGTGGCGCCGAGCCCGTCGCTCAGTGACGCCTTGCGCGGCCGCAWCATCGAAGCTGCGAAGCAGCTCGCGACCGCTGCGTCTTACGACAATCTCGGCACCTTCGAGTTCCTGGTCGACGGCACGGCCGAGGACAGCTTTGCCTTCATCGAGGCCAATCCGCGGCTTCAGGTCGAGCATACCGTGACGGAGGAAGTGCTCGGCCTCGACCTCGTCCGCGCCCAGCTCGCGGTCGCCGCCGGCGCAACATTGGCATCCCTTGATCTGGCACAGGGCGCCATCCCAAAGCCGCGTGGCTATGCCATGCAGCTCCGCGTCAACATGGAGACGCTGGACGAGCTGGGGGCGACGCATCCGACCGGCGGCGTGCTCGCCGTGTTCGAGCCGCCGTCGGGGCCCGGCGTCCGCGTCGATAGTTTTGGTTATGCCGGCTATAAAACCAGCGCGGCGTTCGACTCCCTGCTGGCCAAGGTCATCGTGCACACGCCGGGCGAAGCCTGGCACGACGTCGTGGCAAAAGCCTCGCGCGCCTTGCGCGAGTTCAGGATCGACGGCGTCGTGACCAACATCGCCTTCCTCCAAGCCGTGCTCGCACATCCCGATTTCAGGACTAACCGCATCGCGACCGATTTCATCGATCGCAACATCGCAAAGCTGGTCGAGGCGGCCGATGGCGCGGCAAAGCCGCTCTATTTTGCCGCGACCGAGCGAAGCGGCCATGGCGCGGAGACGCACGTCGCGCAGATCGTGCCCGAAGGCGCGGTGATGGTCGCTGCGCCCTTGCAGGGAACCATCGTCATCATCCAGGTGAAGGAAGGCGAGATCGTGCGCCCGGGCCAGCAGCTCGCCGTGATCGAATCCATGAAGATGGAGCATCTGGTCATGGCCGAGCAGGGCGGCCGCGTCATGAAGCTCGTCGCCGGCGATGGCGTGACCCTGATGCATGGCGAACCAATCATGTATCTGGAGCCGCTCGACGTCGCGGCCGATGCGTCGGCAGCGGAGGCCGATGTCGATCTCGACCACATCCGCCCTGATCTCGCCGAGATGATCGCGCGCCAGGCCAATACGCTCGATGCGAACCGGCCGGCCTCGGTCGAGCGCCGCCGCAACACCAACCAGCGCACAGCGCGCGAGAACGTCGCGCAGCTCGTCGACGACGGCTCGTTCATGGAATATGGCAGCCTTGCGATCGCAGCGCAGCGACGCCGCCGCAAGCTCGACGATCTCATCAAGAGCACACCGGCCGACGGCCTCGTGATGGGTGTTGCGACGGTGAATGCCGAGAAGTTCGGCGCCGAGGGCGGCCGCTGCATCGTCGTGGCCTACGACTACACCGTGCTCGCGGGCACGCAGGGCCACATGAACCACAAGAAGATCGACCGCATGCTGACGCTGGCGGAAGACTGGCGTGTGCCCTTGGTGTTTTACGCCGAAGGCGGCGGCGGCCGGCCCGGCGACACCGACCGACTCGGCATGACCGGCCTCGACGGCCCGTCCTTCGTGCAGTTCGCACGGCTCTCCGGCCTCGTGCCGGTTATCGGCGTGGTCTCCGGCTACTGCTTTGCCGGCAACGCCGCGATGCTCGGCTGCTGCGATGTCATCATCGCTACCAGGAACGCCTCGATCGGCATGGGCGGTCCGGCGATGATCGAAGGCGGCGGTCTCGGCGTCTATCATCCGGCCGAGGTCGGCCCTGTTACGTTCCAGTCGCCGAATGGCGTCATCGACATCCTGGTCGAGGACGAGGAGGAGGCGACGCGGGTGGCTCAAAAATACCTGTCCTACTTCCAGGGTGCGGTGACGGAGTGGCAAGCGGCCGACCAGCGCCTGCTTCGCCGCGCCATCCCGGAGAACCGCCTGCGGGTCTACGATATCCGCAGCGTCATCGATCTCGTCGCGGACAAGGATTCCGTGCTGGAGTTGCGCCGCGACTACGGCGTTGGCATGATCACCGCGCTGATCCGCATCGAGGGCAAGCCGTTCGGACTGATCGCCAACAATCCGCGCCATCTCGGCGGCGCGATCGATGCCGACGCCGGCGACAAGGCCGCGCGCTTCCTCCAGCTCTGCGACGCCTTCGATCTGCCGATCGTCTCGCTCTGCGATACGCCCGGCTTCATGGTCGGTCCGGAGGCCGAGAAGACCGCGATCGTGCGCCACGTCTCGCGCATGTTCGTCACCGGCGCGAGCCTTACCGTACCGCTGTTCGGCATCGTGCTGCGCAAGGGCTATGGTCTCGGCGCGCAGTCGATGATCGGCGGCGGCTTCCACGCCTCCTTCTTCACCGCGGCCTGGCCGACCGGCGAATTCGGCGGCATGGGCCTGGAGGGGTATGTCCGCCTCGGCTTCCGCAAGGAGATGGAGGCGATCGCCGACCCCGAGGAGCGCGAGACCTATTATCGGAACAAGGTCGCCGAGCTCTATGCCAACGGCAAGGCGGTCTCGATCGCCTCGGTGTTCGAGATCGACAACGTCATCGACCCCGCCGAGACGCGGCGCTGGATCATGGCGGGCGTGCGCTCGGTGCCGAGGCCGCCCGCGAGGACGAAGAAGAAGCGACCCTGCATCGATACGTGGTGAGCGCAGTGCAGCAATAGCTGCGTCCCGGTTCCCGATTGACATCCCCGCCTGTGCTGCCAGACTTTGCACAATAATGCAGGGTGGAGACGTCCGCGATGGCCAGCCTTTCGGCCTCGAACCATGTCGCCCGTGTCTTGTCCGTCGCCAATCACGTGGCCGACGTCGATGCCTCTTCGCGCATCGCCAATTCCTGGCGGCGCTGCCTGGTGAGCCACAAGCTCGACCCCGCCCGCCAGGGCCCGCCGCAGACGCTCACCGAAGCCGAGATTCGCCACGTCGCCGGGCCCATGGAGGAGACGATCAGGCTCGTGACCCCCGAGCTCGACGATCTCGCCCGCGTGCTGCGCGACGCCGGCTACTGCGTCAATCTCGCTGACGTGAACGCGACCATGCTGTTCAGCCGCCTGCCGGCCGAAGCCGACGCAAAGATGTTTCTGGACTGGAAGATCTACACCGGCTCGAATTTCGCCGAGACCTTCGAGGGCACCAACGGGCTCGGCACTGCGCTTGCCGAAGAGAAGCCCATCCTGGTGCATCGCGACGAGCATTTTCGCGCGCAGTGGCACATGTTTTCCTGCGCCGTGGCGCCACTGTTCGATCAGGCCGGCCGGCTCGCCGGTGCCGTGAACATCACCTCGTGCCGCGAGGATCTCGAACGCGCCGGGCATCAGCTCGCGCTCGCGGTGACGATGGAGGCGACGCGGCGGATGGAGGGCGCGATCTTCCGCGGCCATTTCCACAACGCCTGGATCGCCACCGTGCCGGGCGACGGCGGCAGCGGCCTGCTTGCCTATGACGACGATCGCCGCATCGTCGGCGCCTGCCGTTCGGCGCGCGCGCTGCTGGGCCTCACAGACGGCTTGATCGCATCGGGCATCGATCTGTCGCGCTATATCAAGTTCGATCATCACGCGGCGCGTGGTGCGGACGAGGTCGTCGAACTGCGCCGCGCCGACGGCAGCGCGCTCGGGCAGGGACATGTCGCGCCGCCGCTGCGGGCGAGGCCGTCCACTCAGCGTCGTGACGTTCCCGTCGATCGTTTCAATTCGCTGCATCGGCTCGCAGGTCGCGATCCCGGCCTGATCAAAAGCGTCAAACGGCTGAGAAGCATCGGCGACCACAATCTGCCGGTGCTGCTGCATGGCGAGACCGGCGTCGGCAAGGATGTGTTCGCGCGCGCCATTCACGCGGCGAGCAACCGCGCCCGCAACCATTATGTCGCGCTGAACTGTGCGGCGATGCCGGAGAGCCTGATCGACGCCGAGCTGTTCGGCTATGAGGCCGGCGCCTTCACCGGCGCGCGCCGCGACGGCTCGAAGGGTCTGATCGTGCAGGCCGACGGCGGCACGCTGTTTCTCGACGAGATCGGCGACATGCCGATCGCGCTGCAGACGCGCCTCTTGCGCGTGCTCGAAAACCGCGAGGTCTGGCCGCTCGGCGCGCTCAAGCCGGTGCCGGTCGACATCCGCCTGATCAGCGCGACCCATCGCGACCTCGGCCGCATGGCGGAGGAGGGCGCCTTCCGCGCCGATCTCTACTTCCGGCTGCGCGGCATGGACGTGCGACTGCCGGCGTTGCGCGAGCGCGCCGACAGAGACGATATCATCCGCCAGATCGCGCGCGAGGAGGCGCCGGATTGCCGCCTGTCGGACGAGGCCTGGGCGTTGCTCTCGGCCTATCCCTATCCCGGCAACATGCGCCAGCTGCGCCACGTGCTGCGGCTTGCCGGCTGCACCGCGGAGGACGGCGTCATCATGGATGCCGATCTCGATCTGCCTCCGTTCGGTGGGTGGACGGCAGAGCCCGATCTCGCAACGGCCGAGCGCGCGACGATCGTCGAGGCGCTACGCAAGCATGGCGGCCGCGTGACGGAAGCTGCCCGCGCGCTGAAGCTGAGCCGCGCCACCCTGTACCGCAAGATCAAGCAGTTGAAGATCGAGACGGCGCAGTAGCGTTCAGTCGCATGCGGCGTTCTTTCTTCCTCTCTCCCCTTGTGGGAGAGGGTGGATCGCCGCGTAGCGGCGAGACGGGTGAGGGGTCTGCCTCCGCGATTACTCCCTTTCGWGTKTGCGGAGACATACCCCTCAKCCGGCGCTKCGCGCCACCTTCTCCCACAAGGGGAGAAAGTAAACTCTACAGGGCTCTACGGAGTTGTACAACCCGCCCATCAAGCCTCTGAAAATACTTATCATCTCTCTATTTGTCTCTACCGCGCTCCATGGTAATTTACGCCCATCATAGGGACACTATAGGGACACCGAGAGAAAACCATGGCCCGCCGCATCCGTGCTGCATCACTTGAAAACCGAACCAACCGGCTGAAGCTGCCGGTCCGCAAGAAGCCGTTCACCGCGCTGATCGCGCCCAACATCTCGATTGCCTATCGCCGCAATGAAGGCGCTGGCACTTGGAGCGTGAAGTGCAACGGCTGGCTGAAGCGCTTTGCGCTCGCCGACGACTACGAGGACGCGAACGACGACAGCGTGATGACCTACTGGCAGGCGCTCGACCGTGCCAAGACGTTGGCGCGGGCCGACGAGGGCACCACTGAACAGATGGCGAGCGTCGCGGAGACCATCGACAGTTATGAAGCCGATCTCGAACGGCGCGGCGGCCGTAAGTATAACGCCACACAGTTGCGCCTGCACGTCTCCAAGACCATGCAGGCGAAGACGGTGGCGCTGCTCACCGAGAAGGAGCTGCACCAGTGGCGGCTCGGCCTGATCGCGAGCGGCCTGATGCCGTCGTCCGCCGACCGCATCGCCAAGTCGCTGAGATCGGCGCTCAACCTTGCGGCGGCCAATGACGACCGCATCAAGAACGCGAGCGCATGGAAGGAAGGCCTGAAGAAGCCCGACGACGAAGACGCCGAGCCGCGCAACATCATCCTGCCCGACGAGACCATCACCGCGCTGGTGCATGGTGCCTACGAGGAGGATCATGCCTTCGGCGTGATTATGGACACGCTGGCCGAGACCGGCAACCGCGAGAGCCAGCTCTTCCGGCTGAAGGTGCACGACCTGCAGGACCATCTCGCCGCACCGCGTTTGATGATGCCGTCGAGCAAGAAGGGCAAGAACCGCAAGAAGAACCGCTCCATCGAATACCGGCCGCTGCCGATCTCGGTTCGCTTGGCGAAGGTGCTGCGCCAGCACGTCAAGGGCAAGCGGCTGGATGCACCGCTGTTTGCCAAGATGTGGGATTTGGCCAAGCGGCTGAAGCCGGTGATCGAGCGGCTGAAGCTCGACGACGACGACGGCATCACGCCTTATGCGTTCAGGCACTCCAGCGTCGTCCGGCAGCTCGTGCAGGGCGTGCCCATCAGGGTCGTTGCCAGCCATCACGACACGAGCGTGGCCGAAATCGAACGGACTTATAGCCGCTTCATCACTGGCGATCCGACCGAAGCGCTGACGCGGGCCACGCTGCTCGATCTCGCCAAGCCTGTCGCCACGAGCAACGTGGTCAAGCTGGCGAAGCGGTGACGGTCGAGCGCGAGCGGGCGACGATGCAGTAATTTACCAACCGTTGGTAAATTAGCCGGGTGCGCTCACGCTCGCGGTCTTGGCGGGTTTTGATTTTCCCACAGTGGGAAAATTACGCAGATCACCGCTGATCGTGCCGGGTTTTAATTTATCGACTGTCGATAAATTACGCAGATCGCCACGGCCTCGACCTCGGTAATTTGGAAGTCACTTCCAAATTAAAACCCCGCCACCATCACCGCCAGCGCCACCATCAGCGCGACGTCCGGCACCCCTTGGGTTGCTCGCGGTCTTGGCGGGTTTTAATTTATCACCTGTTGATAAATTACGAGGCGCTGAACGTGAGTCATGACATGCGCGCGGCTGTGGCGGGTTGTTGGTTGGTTTTTTCGGTGCCGATGGTTTTTGCCTGTTAGATTGCGTCTTCATAGTCCTATGAAGACGCTTCACAGGAAAGGCTGGATCGCAGATCTGCCTGTCAGATTGCGTCTTGGCCATGCGGCCAAGACGCTTCACAGGAAAGCTGGACCGATGAACACGCTTCATCGGCCTGTCAGTTGGCGTCTTACTAGCGCTAGTAAGACGGCCGACAGGAGCGGGGCTTCGTCGCGCGGCCTCGGTACTTCTAAATTAAAACCCCGCCACCATCATCGCCACTTCGTCACGCCGTTGCGATAGCGCGGCGGGTTCATGTGCTCGCGCTGCAGCTTGGCGGTGACGCGATGGATGACGCCCGGACCAAGCTCGGGATAGCGCGCCAGCTCGTCGGCGACGTCGGCCAGAAACGCGCTGCGCTGATGCGGCTGCAGTGGCTTGGCGGCTTCCATGACGATGCCAAGCTCGTCGTCGGTGAGGCTGATCATTGTCGCTGCTCGACACGCGCAAGCGCTCCAAGTGGATCGGGCTCATACCTCGACAACCCGCCATCGATCAAACGCCTCAGCAACCGCGCCGAGCCGGGAATGTGCCGCGCGTCGTTGGGCGTGATCAACGCGACATCGATGTTGTCGATCCAGCACGGCGGCGTTTCCCACGGATCGAGATGCAGCGCGTCCATCTGACAATAGAAGCTCGCGAACCGGCCGACCCTTTCGAACGGTCGCGACGACAGCATGCTATCGACCTGACGGCGGCGTGCCCGGCTTTCGTTCCGCACGGTTTCGATGGCCCGGCTCATCGCATCGCGGTCAACGTCAGTTAGGTTCGTCATCGCGGCGAGCCTCCAGCAAACTTTGCCGCGTGAAATAGCTCACCGGCTCCAGATCTTCGGGCTTCGGCTGCTCGCGGTACGACGCAGGCGACAGCGACAGCATCCGGGCGGTCGCGCGCATCTCCTTGGCCGCGTGCTGCAGGATCGTCAGCCACGGGCTCGCCTTGCCATCGGCGACAAAACCGGCCGCCTTCATCTCGCCGAACGCGGTCCGCRTCAGCACGATGTTGCGGGCGAGGTGCGCGATCAGCGGCGTGTCGCTCGGCAAAAAGTGGTTTGGTGCGGCACCGCAAACGATGTCGGCGAAGACCTCACGCTCCAAGGCGTCGAGATCCGGCGGCGCTCGCAACACCGCGCGGGTCGTGTCGGTTGGTGAGAAGGTGGCGGCGTTTGCGGACTGGCGCGGCATCGGTCAGGGCCCGGTGATCGACGGAGGATAGGATGATCGCGGCGGTTGTAAATGGTGGAACCGGGCGGAACCGGCTGAAAGAGAAGGATTTTCTCCGGGTTCCATCGGTTTCTACTCTAAGTTGTTAGAGTTCCCGTTGCGCCGCCGCGCGGGAACCTGCTACCTCCGGAGATTTTTCGACCCGCCCCCCACCCCCGTTTTGGCCTGCGCCGGGCTTGCGGGCCTCGTCCATGCGTTTGCCCTTGGTGGCTGGCCCTTTCCCGGTCTTGGCCCAAACCAACGCATCAGCGCCGTTCCTAGCGGCTCGCTTGTGGAGAGCCGCAACATGTTGAAATGGCTTGCCTTTTCTGACGACGCGAGCCATCCTTAACCTCTTGATCTTGCTGCGCTATTTGCCATCTCGACCTGCTCAATCGCTCCATCGGCGGTTGTGCCTCGGGAGAAGAACTTTCCAAAAGCCAGTGGTCTAGTTCCGCGCGACTTGACGCCTTCCGATGGGACTACATACCCGATACAACCAACGCGAGAAGGCGCTTTGCGGCCTCGGTCTTCTTCCACAGCAGCAGCGCCAGCATGGCTTCACGCTTGGTCAGATCGCGGTCGGGAATGTCCGGCAGCGACAACAGCTCGCGCACCAGCGCGGCGGTTTCGTCGCCAGCCTCGCGCAGATCCTCGACGTGACCGGCGGCCATGATGCTGAGCGCAAGCGCGTTGAGCCTGTCGTCGTCGTCAGGCACGGCGAGCACCTCGCAACGGGTTCGGCATGTCGATCACGTCGGCAGCACGATCACCACCGAGACCGCGCTCCAGCTTTTCGGTCGCCTGCAGCAACGCTGACAGCCGCAGATCATGCTCGTCGCGCAGCTTCTCGACTTCGGCACGGTGAAGTTTCCGCTCGTGAGCTATCGCTGCCGCGAGGACCTCGCGGTGCAGCTCGGTGTGCTCAGCCAGCGCGGCGGATATCTTGCCGTCGATGTAGCTCTGCCAGCGCGATGCTTCGGCATCGGTCAGCGTCCGGGCTCGCGCTGCAGGCTCAGGTGCGGGCTTCGGCATCCCGGCATGCCAGTCGCAAGAGAAACCATCGTCGCGATGGACGCGGGTCACGGTCTCGGCGGCGATGGTTTCGCTACAGGCTTCGGGGTTGAGCATCAGGCGGCTGCGCTCAACGGCTTCGGCAAATGCAACTCGTCGGGCTTCTGCGTCCATTTTACCAGCTCGCTCCTGTCAGTACCGCGACCGCTCCCGGTGCCACGCTCCAGCAAATCAACGAAGTGCATTTCAAGGCGATTGTGTCAGTTTGAAATTGCGAGATCGTCGGCGCGCTGATCGGACCGCCCGGCGGCGCAATCTCGGCCGCAGGGTCGGCCATGTGAAGCGTGGTCTGTTTGCTGGTGTCGATCTGCGGGACGCCATCGCCTGCGAAGATGAGACCGGCGGTAGCGATTGCGACGACGGTGCCAGCCGCGAGCCCGCTCGCCTCGATGATCTTGTGCGTGAAGTGCGGACCGGCGGTCAGCGAGAGCGAAAGAGCCTGCGGCGGCGAACAGATGAAGACAACGCTGGCGCTATCGATGCCTTTGCTCGAAATCTCACTGATCAATGCGGACAAGTCTTTCGTCATGTCGGCGCTGCCGGTGATCGGCGTTACGCCGTTCAGCAAGCCCGCAGGCGCGTCAGGCGTCGCCGCACTGGCGGACAACAGGACCGCATCCGTGCCCTGACCAACCGCGACCTCAATCGTGTGGCCGATGATCGTGGTGGCGGTGCCGCCTGACCCGTTTTCCAATTCGCCGCTCAAGCCCGCGAGCAAGGCGATCTTCTTGAGGGGACCAATTGCAAATCCTTGGTACAGGCCCTGTCGAACCGGGATCGGCGCGCCCTCGGCGACAAACGACGCGGCGGCGAAGTTGGTCGGCAGTGGAAAACTGAAAGTGGAAACTCCGCTGAGATCGACCACGGTCGCAAGCGGGGTGAGCTGCGCGATTGCGCTCCTTGGCGCGAGCGCAACGAATTTAGCGACCGCGTTGCCGGGAAAATCGGAAGCCTTCAGCGGCTGCACCGCACCGCGCACTTCGCGGCGTATCTCGTCGGCACTGGTCTTCCTGAGCTGAGAGAGCACGCGGACGGTGCTGTCAGCGATGAAGTTGCGACGCCAGTCTGCGGCGCGCTGGCTGGCGGAAGGTGGCATGAACGGCTTGGGTCTGATCTCGGTCATGACGGGCAGATTACGCCAGCCCGGACGGGCCGTGTGTCATGCATGACTTTTGGCGCGTTCGGCGAGATAGGTGCGCGCCCATGTCTCGACGATGTTGGCCAAGTCAGCCGCGACCTTCTTGCGATTGCGCGACTGTCGCCCGGCTTCGTCCTCGGTCAGCCCGGCATCCTCGCCTTGCGCGATCAAGGCCTCGATCACGACCGCGCCGAAGTAGATCGCGCAGCGCTTGATCCCCTCGCTATCGCGCTCGCGCTGCCGCCGCTTCGCCAGCCGCCATCCCTCGCGCTTGGTGGTGCGCTTGCGGTGACGAGCTGGCGGGCGGGTGAGCATCAGTTGGTCACGGGTTTTCCGGTTTGGAGACCAACCTCTCCACCGGCCACATTTCCTGCCTGCCAGTCGCTGGGATGTCTTCCTTCGATCTCTCCATCGATCAGCTTTTTGGCGAGCCGGGTGTTCGCCTCTTCGCCAACCACTCGGCCTCGGCCTTTATCACTGATGATTTGACAAGAGCCATCGTCGCGCTGGTCGCTCGTCCAGCGGATCATGTAGTCGTGATATAGCCGCCCAACTTCGCGCCACGCTTCTTCGCTCTCGTCGATGTAATCGCTCATGATGGTTCTCCCTTTTTGCTATTGCCGTGATGCCGTCACGGCGCGGTTTTCCGTCTCGTCTTCTTCGTCGGCTTGAACTGCACGCGGGTCACGACCTGTTCGCGCAGGAACGGCCGCAGGAAAGCCAGACCCAGCTCGCGTTTCAGCTTTTCGACATCGAGGCGCTCGGTCCTCATCTGCACGAGCATCGCCTCGTGCTCGTCGCCTGCGAGGTCCTCCGGGTGGTCGAGCACCTCAGCGCGTAGCTGGTCCTCGCGTGCCTTCAGCTGCTTGATCTCGGCGCGGATGTCAGCGAGCTGATCGACCGGGTGGCGGTTTGGCATCACTCGCCCCCTTCGTCGAGGCGGCGTCGGTAGGGCTCCTCGCATTCGCGGTGCAGCAAGGCGCTCGGCCCGTCGCTGTAGGAGACCTCGACGAGCCCGTCCGGTCGGCCGCAATAGTCGCAAATGTCGTGCGCTCGCCCCTGACCCCCCTCTTGATCCGCTACACCGCTACAAGGCCTGTCGTTATAGGGTTTTTCGCCTTTTCGATCCGCTACATCGGTTTTGGCCGTAGCGGATTGAAAAAGCTCGGAAGTGCTGGTTTTTAAGGGGTTGTAGCGGTGTAGCGGTTCGGAAGACCCCTCCGGGCCAAGATAGCGTGAGAAGGCCTCCTCGAAGCGCTCCAAGACGTAGCCTTTGGGCACCTTGTCATCGATCCGGATGTTCTCAGGAACGATCTTCAACTGCTTCAGCAACCGGGCGAGCTTGTTCTGGGTCAGCGGCTTGTCGTTCTTGCCGTACTCGGCCCAAGGCCGCCCCTCGATCTCGGCGAGCGCCTCGGCCAGTGCGGCCGATGGTATCCGGTCCGCCGGTTCAACCCTGCTCGCTGCTCGCTTGGCAAAAATGTCCCGGATGTCGCCGAGCAGAAGCTCCAGCAACGCGGCGTCGTCGATGTCGGCGGCGACACTCGCCAGCGCAGCCGCTTGCCCGCGCTCCAGCCAGCCGCCACCCGCGACCGTCGCGATGGCCAGCAGCGGACGCCAGTTGTCGGCCGCCCGGTTATAGATCCCGGCTGGCATCTCGGGCTCAGTCGCGGCGATGGTCACCGCGTTGTCCGCCGTCCAGCGTGCCAGCTTGCGGGCCAAGACGACGAGATGCGCAACCCGGTCGAGCCGGAACGGCGTGATCGCCTCGTCGCGCTTGCGCCGCGTCAGCGTGATCGGCACCGATCGGTCGGTGAGCGTGCCCGGCAACTGACCGATCAACGCGATCGCGCAGGCTCCATAGGTCGAGAACGAACGCGGCTCGTGATCGTCGCCGACAGTACGCAGAACGCTGCCGCCCTTGCGATGTCCTGAATTCAGAACGCCGCGCAGCTCTTCGTTGTCCCGAAGAAAACTGTCGGCTTCGTCGATCATCAGCGTCGGCCGGTAACCTTCGACGACGCGGAAGATCGCGCTGGCCGAAACATTGGCGGCTGGCAACGGCCGCAGCACGAGCTGCGACAGAACGTCGAGGCACGTCGTCTTGCCGCAGCCTCGCGTCGGGGAGGTGATCCCCAGCCGTGGCGAGATCATCGTGCAGTCGAGCGTGTACGTGTGCGGGACCCACAGGGCGCAGGCATCGCGGCTGGTGTCGGGCATGACGACATGCGCGCCGATGGCCTTGGAGATGTCGTCGAGCAACGGCGCACCGTCCACCGGCTCCGGCCACGGCTCCGGATCTGGAAACGAAATGGCGCGGCCTTGCATCCCGGTGTCATCGTCGTCGAGGCCTGCCTCTTCGCGCGCGGCCTGCACGATGCGGTCGAGCATCGAAGCACGGAAGCCAAGCGCCTCGGCAGCGTCTTTGCGTTGTTGCTCGTAGTCGCATAGCGAGAGCCTCGCGAGCCGGGTGATCTCGATGGCGATCCCGGCTTCCTCTTCATTGGCCTGCTCGGTGCCGGGCTCGTCGTCAGGCTCCGGTGACGGCGGCCAGTTCGGCAGCTTCTCGATCAGCGCGTTGAGCTGCTCGGCCGTGCCGCCGTTCTCGATCCAGTTGGAGACGTCGCCCTTCAGGGGCATGTCGGGCCACGACCGCCAAAGCTCCAGCACGCGAACACGCTTGGCGATGCCGTGCAGTGCTGCCGCTACGGCCTGCGCGTGATCCTGTCCCGGCAGGATCGGCCGTCCATCCGGATGAAACATCGGCTCGCCGGTCTTTGGGTGTTTCTTCTGCGGGTCGTAGTCCGGGATCACAACGACATCGCGGCCGTCGAAGAATTTCGAAAGGTCCGCGTGCCATTTGCCAGCGCCACCGGCATTGCATGTCGCGATGACGCCGATCTGCCAGAGGTTATCGCGGTCGCGCTCGCCCTCGACGATGCAGACGACCTCGTCGCGGTTCTCGATCAGGTCCGGCAGCCGGTAGGGCACCGGCCGCACGTCTTTGGTTGACCATAACCACTTGCCGCGTCGCTTCGGATCGGGGCGACGCTGGCGAAAGTCTTTCGGCTCGAAGCGCACCACCTGAAACAGCAACGCGCCGTCCTCGTCCTGATAGTCGTAGGTCGCGACGATCTCGCCAGCCGGTGCCTTGCCGTTCGGCTTGCTCGGCGCAGGCGCGGCGCGAGCGTTGCCGCCGACGAAGTCGCGCGCAATGTCCAGCGCGTCGGTAAAACTGCAGTTGCGCTCGCGCAGGATCAGCTCGATGAGATCGCCACCTTGTTCGATCTCGTGGTCAAAAAAACTTCCGGCTTTCGCACCACTGATGATGATCGACAACGAGCCCCGGCTGCCAAAGCGCAGCTCGCGCTTCGACGACATCTCCATGTTCGGCTCGCCGAGCAGCTCCTGCGCCAGATCGGCGGCGCGATCCGCAAGGCGCTTGCGGATGTCCTCGACGTCGATGCGGCGGCTGGCTGGCTTCGGTTTGGTCATTGCTAGGACCTTGCGCGAGGTTTCGACCGGCCGCATATTTGGCGGAGGCGAGTGATGACGCCTCGCGGCCGGAGCGAGACGGTCGTGGAAAGGAAGTGGAGCCTCGGCGTTCCCCTGTTCGTCGAGGCTTCGCTTTGTTCAGGCATCCCTCAACGTCCATAAACGCGGCGGCTCTTGATTGCCGTCCAAGATGGCAACGGCCAGTCGATGTGCTCGTGAAGGTCCATGTCGAGCAGCGCGTCCAGCTTCCACCCGGCATCAAAAGCCTTGTTGGGGTCCTTCATTTTTTTGATGCGGGCGCGGACATAGCCGATGTTCGGCCAGCGCTCGTTCTGCTCGCGCTCCTCGGCATCTTTTTCTCGCGCCCACTCGTCGTATTCTCTTTGAACCCGCTCATCGAAGCCGGGTATCTCGGCCTCAGCCTCTTCTCTGGTCGCGTAGCCGCAGAACTGCGGCGTGAACTCGCCATCATCCCATTTCCAGCCAACGTCCCATGTGCCGCTGTAGGGATTTTGTTCGACGGCGATGGTTGACTTGGTGCTCATGCTGTCTCTCCCTCGGGAACGCGGGGCACAAAGAACACGCGGATCGACGAGGTCGCGGCGCACTCAGGCCCGACCCACCTCGCCATTGAGGCCACGTCACTGAGGCCCTTGCCGCAGATCATGCAGGCGGGCTTCAGCATTCGTTCCGGCGTCAGCTTGGTGAAGATGCCGTCACCTTGCAGAGAGGCCACGATGGCCGCACTAAGCGGCGCGACGCTGTCGGCACCACTACCGGCAGGCCACGTCCGGCTACCGAGTGTGAGCCGCCAGTCAGGCTCGCCTTCGAACTGCAGCAGCGAGAACTTCTGCTCCCGCGCGCCGCGTTTGTGTTTCTTGAGATCAGCCGCGCTGGCCCCGGCGGTCATCACCGCCTTACCCTCAAACTTCACCACCGCCTGTTGGTAGCCTCTGGCCTTGGCTGTAGCGCTGAGCAGCGAGCACGGCTGCGCCTGCAGCTCCATGACAATATCGGCGGCGAGACGGAAACCCCACTTCGGCTTGCGCTTTTCGGAGTGGGCGAGGACCGCCTCACGCAATTCGGCGAGCTTGGGGATCGGAGCGATATAGATTGCTGTCGGTCTCATTGTTGGCTCCTTCGATTGATCGAAAAAAAAGGCGTCGCCTCGCGGTGAGGACGACGCCAGTCATGCGACTTGTGATGCGGACAGCGCCTGTGATAAAAACTGCATTGCGAAGCCTCCATCTATTGGCCGGGTGCCTGTCCGTTTCTCAGGCGAGGGGCACCCGGCCGTCCATCTCAGCAAGTTGCGAATGATCCGCGCACGAGGCCGCCGAGATCGCCTGCGCGCGGCAAACCGTTAGGCGGCG
This sequence comes from Bradyrhizobium sp. 2TAF36, assembly GCF_052114925.1. Lineage (NCBI taxonomy): Bacteria > Pseudomonadati > Pseudomonadota > Alphaproteobacteria > Hyphomicrobiales > Nitrobacteraceae > Bradyrhizobium > Bradyrhizobium sp. 2TAF36. Next base: position 85,056 of record NZ_JBFRFR010000004.1, read on the forward strand.
ACCTCCTCGCGCTCGCGCCGCCACGCACTCGCGGCTTCAGCCGAGATCAGAACACGTCGCCCGACGCGCATCTCGACAGGGCCGAGACCTTGGCTCTTCAATTTCCAGTACATCGCCAGAGAGAAGCCGCCATGGACCTTGCAAAACTCGGGAATAGAGAATGCGCACTGCGGCAACGGCGCTACCTTGAGCGGACGCGCGCGTTTCTTCTTTCGCGCGGCCTTCTTGCGCGTGCGTGCGGGTTTCGGCTTTCGCATCCGAGGCTCCACCGTTGAAGATTTGACGACACAGCGAACGATAGAGCTGCGCCGCCACGGGGTGGGAGGCGAGATGCGGTGAAATGCGGTGAGATGCGGTGAATTACGCGCGCAGCGCCTTAAGCAGGCGCTGCATCTGGCGAATGTCGGGCTGATGCTCCAGCTCGTTTTCGCAAAGCTGGAGGAAGGCGGGAGCCGTGGGGATCGGCTTGCCGGATAGTTTCAGGCTGCGCACCTTCTTCTTAACAAACTTCGGCCAGTCCTTCTTCGGCCGTGGCCCCGGCTTGCGGCGCGGCAGCGGCTTGCTCGCACGCGCGGGTGTCGGCTCGGGTTTCGATTTGGCTTTTGCGTCGGGACTGGCGAGCTTCTGCGGCCCCTCCGCCCATGGTGGCCGCTTCTGATTGTCGCGGATCGCCACGTAGTCGTCGATGGCCCTGCGTGCCTTGTCGAGCTTGGCGCGCTGCTCCGGCGTGTCGTCGCCCACCGTCATCTTCCTGATGAGGGCGCGCTGCTCGGGTGTATAAACGTCGTCAGCCTTACCCATGTGTTCATCCCACTGGGTCGGTTAGTCCGGGCCGTTGACGTTGAGAGCGCCACGGCCCGGTCGCTTGTTATCGCGCCGCCAACAGGGTTAGAACAAGCTGTTTCCTCGGCCAAACCCGCGTTCAAACCACGCCGGGGACACTATAGGGACACCAGTTTTTTAACTAGTTGATGTCTCTCGCATTTTTTAAATACCCTTATTCCCACAAGGGGAGAAGGGAAAACAGCAAGCGAGAAGCTTACGAAAAATCGCTCCAGCTCAGATGCCGCGAATCGAGGTCGCCGACTGAAACGGTGCCGCGGATTTCGTGAGGGACGTGGAAGCTGCTGCGCAGATACACCAGCGGCGCGGCCTCGTCGGAATGCGTGACGCCACGCACCTCGCCGACGAAGATCGAATGCGTCTTGGTCTCGAATTCCTGCGCCAGCACGCAGTCGAATGCGGCGACCGCATCCGTCAGCACCGGTGCGCCGGTCACCCCGCGCGTCCATTGCCCGAACGCAAATCGGTCGTCGCCGTTGACGCCCTTCTGGCCGCTGAAGGTGAGCGCGAGCACGGCGTGGTCCTCGTGCAAGAAGTTGATCGCGAAGGCGCCTTCCTCGCGGATTCGCGCATGTGCGCTGGCGTTACGGTTGACGCAGACGATCAGGGACGGCGGATTGTCCGATAGCGAGCAGGCTGATGTCACAGTCAGCCCGGTGCGCTTGCCGTGCTCGGCGCCAACCGTGACCAGCGCAACCGCGCCGGCGCATTGGCGCATTGCCAGTTTGAAATCCTTTGCGTCGACGCTCACGCCGAAATCTCCGAAACGGGGCGGGTGCGACACGATTGCGCCGCACCCGCCGCGCGTCAAGCGGCCTTCTTCGCGGAGCCGAGATGCTTCAGGCGCGGCATCACCTCTTTGCTGAGCAGCGAGAGCGAATGGCGCCAGGCCTCCGGCTTGTGCTTGTAGTCGAAGCCGAACACCAATAGCACGCCGAAGCCGCCGACCTCGTCGTAGATCTTCTCGATCTTCTCGGCGACGGTTGCGGGTGAGCCGACGATCCAGTTCCGCTTGGCGCAATATTCGACGGTGACGTCGCTGTCGGGCACGTCGGGCGCGTGCTTCAGATAGTCCTTGAAGCCGAAATGGCCGAGCAGGGGCAGGAAGTACTCGCCCATCATCCGGCCCATCATGTCACCGGTCGAGAGCTTCCACGCCTCTTCGTCGGTGTCGGCGACGAACACCTCGCGTACGAGGCGCCAGTCCGCCCGGTTCGGCTTGCGTCCGGTCTTGGCGGCGCCGATCTCGACCGAGTCCCAATGGCTGCCGACATAGGCAGGGTTGAGGTTGAGGCTCATTGGAATGAAGCCGCGCTCGCCGGCGAGCTTCAGCGTGTCCGAGTTCTTAGAGAGCCCGGCAACGCCGATCGGCGGATGCGGGGCCTGGAGCGGCTTGATGTGGGGCTTGAGGAAGTCGAACATCGTGTCCGGCTTGGTCACCGTCCAGAACTTGCCCTTGTAGGTGAAGGGCGCGGGATCGGACCACAGCTTCAGGATGATCTCCAGCGCCTCGCGGGTCATGTCGCGGTTCTGTCCGCTCATGCCGTCGACGTTGAACATCGCCCAGTCGCTCGGCAGGCCGCTAGCGGCGACGCCGAAATTGAGTCGACCCTCGGAGAGATGGTCGAGCATTGCGACGCGGTTGGCGAGCTCGGCCGGATGGTGATAGGGCAGCAGGAAGCCGCCCGGCCCGATGCGGATATTCTTGGTCTGCATCAGCGCCTGCGCGATCAGGAGGTCCGGCGTGGGATTGGGTTCCCAGGGCGCGGTGTGGTGCTCGCCGACCCAGGCCTCCTGATAGCCGAGCTCATCGAGCCAGCGCATGACTTGCAGGTCCCAGTCGTTTCCTTCCTTCAAGCCGCACTCCGGCGGGTGCGAAGGCATCGTGAAATAGCCGATCTCCATGGGTTTCCTCATCTGATGTTGACGCGTCTTGTTGCGCGTTCCCGGACTTGAACAGGACAGCTTTAGCAAGCGGTGTGCCACCGCATCGCAAGCGGTGTGCCAGCGCGGCGAGCGCCTCAGACCCGCGAAAAATCGCTGGTTTGAGGCGGCAATAGCCGATATCCCGGGGCGGATTTGCGCGCCGTCGTCTCATTGTCGCGAGACGGCGTCTTGGCCGTGAGACTAAGGATACGTGTTGAGATGACCGAACCCGCCTATGTCGCGGTGGACTGGGGCACCAGTAGCTTCCGCCTCTGGCTGATCGACCGTGCCGGCAAGGTGCTGGCTGAACGTCGCAGCGATGAGGGCATGCTGGCCGCGGCCAAGGCCGGCTTTGCCGGCGTGCTGCAGTCGCATCTCACAGCTGTCGAGGCCCCGGCCCAGCTGCCGGTGCTTGTCTGCGGTATGGCCGGCGCCAAGACCGGCTGGGTCGAGGCCGGCTATGTTGACACACCTGCGCCGCTCTCTGCCGTGCTGAAGCAGGCCGCGCTTGTGCCCGGCGAGACGCGCGATATTCGCATCCTGCCCGGGATCGCGCAGCGCGATACCAGGGCGCCGGACGTGATGCGCGGCGAGGAGACGCAGCTGCTCGGTGCACTCGGTCTCGGGGCCCCTGGCGAAGCGCTGGTCTGCATGCCCGGCACGCATTCGAAATGGGTGCGCGTGAAGGACGGCACGGTCGTGCATTTCTCCACCTTCATGACCGGCGAGCTCTTCAGCGTGGTCTCGCGCGAGACGATCTTGTCACTCGCGGTCGCCGGTGCCGATGACGCCGAGGATGTCGCGAGCTTCAAGGCGGCCGTGAAAGCCGCGTATGAAGCGCCGGCCTTCGCGGCCAACCTTTTGTTCACAGCGCGGTCGCGGCAGCTCCTGTTCGGCGGCACGCCGGCCGCCGCGCGCGAGACGCTGTCGGGCACGTTGATCGGCGTCGAGCTGGCGGCAGGGCTCTCCGGCACGGTGCCGAAAGCGGGCATCACGCTGATTGCCTCCGGGCGGCTCGCGATGCTGTACCGGCTGGCCTTCGATGCGCTGTCGGTCACCGTGCAGCCGATCGATGCCGATGAAGCCGTTCGCCGCGGCCTGTCGATGGCCGCTGCCGCGATCTGGACGAAATGAGAGGAATCTTGAGATGAGCGTTCCCTTTCCGCCGATGAAGCGTCCGCTGGTCGCGATCCTGCGTGGTGTGAAGCCCGAGGAGACCGAGGCGATCGTCGGCGTGCTGATCGAGGCCGGCATGACCGCGATCGAGATCCCCCTGAATTCACCGGAGCCGTTCCGCTCGATCGCGATTGCCGCGAAGCTCGCGCCGGCCAGCGTCCTGATCGGCGCCGGCACGGTCTTGACCGCCGCAGATGTCGATCGTCTCAATGACGTCGGCGGCAAGTTGATGGTCTCGCCGAATGTGGATACGCAGGTGCTCACGCGTGCACATCAGTACGCCATGGTGACGTTGCCGGGCGTGTTCTCGCCGACCGAGGCGCTGCTCGCGGCGCGCTCCGGAGCATCGGGCCTGAAATTCTTTCCGGCCAGCGTGCTCGGTGCGTCCGGTATTGCCGCGATCCGCGCCGTGCTGCCGGCGGGCGTGATGATCGCCGCCGTCGGCGGCGTCTCCGACCAGAATTTTGCCGAGTACATGAAGGGCGGCGTGACCGCGTTCGGGCTCGGCTCCAGCCTCTACAAGCCCGGCATGACGGCCGCCGATGTCGCCGCTCGCGCAAAGGTGACAATCGCGGCCTATGATCGGGCGATTGTGAAAGACTGACCCAGCAATAAACAAGCCGTGATCCCGTCATAGCCGCGCTTTATCCTATCTTGCTGCACCAGCGAGATCAGGAGACCGACATGGCGATCAACAACGTAGCCGATCTGTTCGTGGCAACGCTCGAGCAGGCCGGCGTCAAGCGCATCTACGGCATCGTCGGCGACAGTCTGAACGGTCTCACCGAGGCGCTGCGCCGCCGCGGCACCATCGAATGGATTCATGTCCGCCACGAGGAGGTGGCGGCCTTCGCGGCTGCCGGCGAAGCCGAGATGACCGGAAGCCTTGCGGTGTGCGCAGGCTCCTGCGGCCCGGGCAATCTGCAWCTGATCAACGGGCTGTTCGACGCGCATCGCAGCCGTGTTCCCGTGCTCGCGATCGCCGCGCAGATCCCCTCGGCGGAGATCGGCGGCGGCTATTTCCAGGAAACCCATCCGCAAAACCTGTTCAGGGAGTGCAGCCATTATTGCGAGCTGGTGTCGGATGCGAGCCAGCTGCCTTACGTGATCGAGAACGCCATTCGTGCGGCGGTCGGCCTGCGCGGCGTCGCGGTTATCGCGATGCCCGGCGACATCGCGTTCCGCAGCCCGCCCAAGCGCGCGCTGTCGACGACGCGCGGGCTCGCGCTGTCGGCGCCGAAGGTTGTGCCGCAGGCCGACGAGCTGAAGGCGCTCGCGGACCTCCTGAACGGCGCCGAGCGCATCACCCTGTTCTGTGGCCGCGGCTGCGCCGGCGCGCATGCGCCGCTGATGCAGCTGGCCGAAGCACTGAAGAGCCCGATCGTGCATGCGCTCGGCGGCAAGGAGCATGTCGAGTACGATAACCCCTACGACGTCGGCATGACCGGCTTCATCGGTTTCTCCTCAGGCTATGCCGCCATGCACGCCTGCGACGCGCTGGTGATGCTCGGCACCGATTTCCCTTACAAGCAGTTCTTCCCCACCGATGCGCAGGTCGCGCAGATCGACATCCGCCCGGAAAATCTGGGACGGCGCTGCAAGATCGATCTCGGCCTCGTCGGCGACGTCAAGCTGACCATCGAGGCGCTGCTGCCGCTGCTCAAGACCAAGACCCAGCGGAGGCATCTCGACGACGCCATCGCGCATTACAAGAAGGCGCGCGAAGGGCTCGACTCGCTTGCGAAGGGGACACCGGGCAGCAAACCGATCCATCCGCAATATCTGGCAAAAGTCATCAGCGACCATGCCTCCGACGACGCCGTCTTCACCGCCGATGTCGGCACGCCCACGGTGTGGGCCGCGCGCTATCTCGACATGAACGGCCGCCGCCGGCTGATCGGCTCGTTCGTGCACGGCTCGATGGCCAACGCGATGCCGCAGGCGATCGGCGCGCAGGCCTCGCAGCCCGGCCGCCAGATCATCTCGCTTTCCGGTGACGGCGGCTTCACCATGCTGATGGGTGACCTGATCACGCTGACCCAGATGAAGCTGCCGGTGAAAATCGTGGTCTTCAACAACGGCGTGCTCGGCTTCGTTGCGCTGGAGATGAAGGCGGCCGGGTTCGTCGACACCAATGTCGATCTTGAGAATCCTGATTTCGCGGCGATGGCGCGCGCGATGGGCATTTTCGCCAAACGCGTCGAGGACCCCGGCGAGCTTCCGGGCGCCGTGAAGGAGATGCTGGCGCATGACGGACCCGCGCTGCTCGACGTCGTCACGGCGAAGCAGGAGCTGTCGATGCCGCCGACCATCACGCCCGAGCAGATCAAGGGTTTCAGCCTCTGGGTGTTGCGCGCCGTGATGAACGGGCGCGGCGACGAGGTGCTGGATCTCGCTAAAACAAATCTGCTACCGCGCTAGCCCCGCTTCACCGAAGGCGCGGGCAGCCGCTCGTGGCGGTGCTGGAAGCGCTGCCAGTGCAGCACGATGCCGATCAGCAGGGCCGGCACGAAGCCGAGTGCGATCAGGAAATACGGCAGCTGCGTCGGCGAGATGAATGCAATGGCGATATCGGAGATCAGCCAGAGCGCTGCGAACATCACCGCGAAATCGGTGCGCGGGCAGCGCAAATAATAGAACACGGCGGTGATGACGATGGCGGGCCCGATCGCGATGCCGATCATCACCGCGGTCAGCTCCTTCGGCGTCAGCGCGTCGAGCACCATCGACGCCAGCAGCCAGAGCGCGGCGAACATGGCGATGATGTCGAGCGGATGCCGCAATCCAATACCTCTCGCAGGAACCGCGCTATCGTTGTGGCCGGAACTCCGGTCGTCAAGGGAAAATACGCCTATTCCTCGTCACTTCCGGGCGTTGGCCGCAGCATGAAATGGCCGAAAGCGGTGGCGATCGGCTTGTTCGCATCGTCCTGCCAGGCCCGCGCCTCGAAGGCGACGATACGCCGGCCCTGTTTCACGATCGAGACATTGGCGACGGTATCGAGGGCGCGTCCGGAACGCAGATAGTTGACGGTGAGTCCGATCGGCTTGGGCAGCGCGGCGATGCCGAGCTCGCGCCTCACGCCGAGGATCGCGGAGGTCTCGAGGAAAGCACCGGTCATGCCGCCATGGATCGCGGGCAGGATCGGATTGCCGATGATCTGCGGCGAGAACGGCATCGTCAGCGTGCCGTCGTTATTGACGCGAATGCCGAGGCAGCGCGCGAACGGGCTGTTGGCGAACGGGCCGTCCGGATCGTCGGGCGCCTCCAGCGTCGGGATGCTGCGCGAGTCCATCCTGCGGTCCGCGAGCATGTTGGTGCGATTGGCGCCGATCATGAAGCAGGCGGTCGCGGTTGCAACCGGATCGTCCTCGGAGTCCTGATAGGCGGTGGAGCGCACGAAGGCGATCGAGCGCGTGGTGCGGTAGCAGACCGAATGCGCCTTGATGTCGAGGCCCGGTGTCGCCGGCTTCTGATAATCGATGCGCAGATCCAGGGTTGCGATCGCGCGCGTGCCGTCGAGCGCAAGTTGCACCGCCATGCCGCAGCTCTCGTCCAGCATCGCGGTGACGACGCCGCCATGCAGCACGCCGGTCTCGGTGTCGCCGACGAAGACCGGACGATAGGGCAGGCTGGACCAGGCCTCGGCGGGGGCGAAGCGGTCGAGCTGGAGCCCGCTGATATGGCCGTAGTCGGAGCGGCGGCCCTTGATCGCCTCGGCGAGATCCTCGAACGGCAGCGTGGTGGGTGAAGTGGACATGACGACGTTCTAGACCAGGTCGGGCGCCGCGCAAAACCCCGAAAGGGGCTCATCAGGCAGGTTCGCAGGCTGGTCTGCCTGGGCCGGTTTGGCCTCGACATGGTGTGCCGAAGCAACGATGGTGGGCGCTTCGTCCGTCGACTAGCCCTAAGGAGTGCCCATGGCCGACCCCGAAACACCCGCCACCAATCAGGGGCCCGTGACCATTTCGAGCTCCAGCTCGGAACGGGCACCGATCATCTATTTCGACGGCGCATCCTGCTTCGGACACCACAACGGCGCGATCCAGATCGAGCTCGCCGCGAACCTGCTGATGCCGGTCGGTGCCGCCGTCAGGGTCGACGTGGTCCAGACCGCGCACTTGCGTTGCAGCGTGGCCGCAGCGCTGGCGCTGCGCGAGGCCCTCGACAAGGCGCTGGCGATGTACAGGCAGGGTCAGCAGCAGCCGGCGGAGGTGATCCCGACGGTGAAGAATTGAGATCGCGGGCGATCGCTTTTGAATGCGATCGCAATCTCTCAGCCCACATGCACCTTCGGCTTCTTGCCGCCGTTCCACTTGCCGTCGAGCGCGCGCTCGATCTGGGCGGCGAGCTGCAGGAGCAGGCCGTCATTGGCCTGCTTGGCGATGGCCTGGATGCCGAGCGGCAGGCCGTGGTCTTGCTCTGCCATCGGCATCGAGATCGCCGGCATGCCGCAGAGATTGGCGAGCGGCGTGAAGGCGAAGAAGCGCCAGAGATTGCCGAACCAGTCGAGGACGTCAGGATTTTCGGAGATGGTGAGATATTCCCTGGTGCCGACCTTCGGCGTCGGCAACGCGGTGATCGGCGTCAGGATCACGTCCCACTGCTCGAAGAACGCGCCGAAGCCGCGTGACGTGGTGTTGAACACGCCTTGCATCTTCGCCCGCTCGGCGAAGCTCGTGTGCCGACCGGCTTCCCAGATCCTGATGTTCATGGGCTCGATCAGATCTTCCGGTGGCTTTTCCATCCCGCGTGCGGCGAGCATGTTGGAGATCACCACGGCAAAATTGCTGATGTAGCAGGTGGTCTGCGCCGCGAACGCGGCGCGGAAGTCGAGTTCGGGCAGCGCGTATTCGACGTGATGGCCGAGGCCTTCAAGGAAGCGGCCGGTTTTCTCCAGCTCGGCGGCGATCTCCGGCGTCGCAGTGTAGTCGCCCCAGGTGTGCGACAGCGCGATGCGAAGCTTTGACGGGTCGCGCTTGATCATCTCGGAATAGGGCTGCGCCGTGGTCCAGAACGGCATGAACTCGCCGGGCGCAGGCCCGCGCGCGTGATCGACGAAGGCAGCGGTGTCGCGCACCGAGCGCGACTGGCAGCCCTGGATCGAGACGAGACCGGTGAGGTCGGACATGTGCGGGGCCAGCGAGAACACGCCGCGCGACACCTTCAGCCCGATATTGCCGTTGACGCCGGCGGGAATGCGGATCGAGCCGCCGCCGTCGGTCGCATGCGCGATCGGGACGACGCCGGCCGCGACCATCGCCGCGCTGCCCGCGGACGAGCCGCAGGTGGTGTAGTCGGTATTCCAGGGATTGCGCGTCACGTAGACGGCGGGATTGTCGGCCGAGCTGCACACGCCGAATTCCGGCGTCGTGGTGCGTCCGATCAGGTTGAGGCCTGCCTGACGGAATTTACCGGTGAGGAACGTATCGGCCGCGGCGCGATTGCCGCGCATCAGCAGCGAGCCCATCTCCTGCAGCCGGCCCTTCATGGTCGGTCCGAGGTCCTTCATCAGGAAGGGCAGGCCGGCGAACGGGCCGGCAAGATTGGCTCCGTCCTTGGCCGGATCGGCGATCACGTCCTCGAACAGCTCGACCACGCCCGACAGTGCCGGATTGACCTTGGCCACGCCCGCGGCGGCCTGGCGCGCCAGTTCCTTCGCCGTCAGCTCGCCCTTGCGGACGCGCGCTGCCAGTCCGACGCCATCGTGCTGCGCCCATTCGTTCCAGCTCATCGGCAAAGTCATGAAGTCAAAATCCCCGTGGGTAGCGGCGTCACCTTTTTCGCAAGGGCCCGCGTGAATCAACTGAGCCGGCGCGAAGGGCAGGGTTGCGCCGGGCGGAGAGGTCGCCGCGTCATTAAGACAGCCTTGCGATCACCGCAACCGGGCCGCCGCCCGCCGGCCCCTGATGCTCGGCACCACCGGAGACATAGACCGCGCCGGTGCCGGCGAGGCCGGCGATCAGGCCGCCGACGGCCGCGCGGGCGTGGCGCGTCGAGCTGATGTCGGTATCTTCGAGCATGGTGTGGCGGAAGCCGCGCACGCTGCCATCAGGCGAGGCCTCGGCCTTGGCGAAGATGTTGACGAGCTCGCGGCCCTCGGTGGCTAGCGGCGCGACGCCAAGCCCAACACCAAGGCCAACACCAAGCCCGACGCTGTTCAACGCCGACACCACCGCCGGGGCATCGATCGCATCGTTCATCACGGCGTGGCCGATCTCGAACTCGCCTGCTGAAGACGCCGAGTTGCCGAGCACGATGATGACGTTGTGCATCAGCTCGATCCCGGACGAGGTGGACGCAACCGACGAGAACAGATCGTAGCGCCGCAGCACGTCGTCGTCGCCAACATCGGAAGCGATCTCGTCGAGCGCGACCGCGACCCCAAGCGCGGAGGCGCCGCGCGAATAGGCCATTGAGCTGTAGGCGCTGGTCGTGGCCGTCTTGTTGCCGCGCGCGTTTGCTGTTTCGACGCGGTCGCTGGTGAGCAGCGGGCATTTGATCTGCACGAAATGGACGTCGGCGGGATCGGTGATGCCGGCATCCGCCATCGCGGCAGTCACCGCCTTGGCCGTTTCCATGATCTGTGCGGAGCGGCCGATCTCTTCGGGGAGGAAGTCCCGCGTGTGCGCCATGCCGATGCTCAAGCGCTTGCCGGACATGCCTGCCGGGCGCTCAGCCTGGCGCCGCGTGAACACCGTGATATGCGGGCTGAGCACGCCTTCGGTGCCGCCCGATATCACGAAGGCGATGCGCTGCTCGACCGCCTCTGGCGAAAGGCCGAGTTCTGGCGCCAGCGCGGTGCACAACGCAGCAACGGCATATTCCCGCGTAAAATCGTTGACGCCGCCATTGCCTTCGGTCTTGCCGAGGATGGCCAAAATCGTTGTCGGGTCGATCGCGCCGGAGCCGATCATGGCCATGAGGCCGGAGACGTCGCCGGGGCCCTTGGTGGCGACCCTGAAGACGCCGACCGATGCTGTCCGCATTGCAGTCCTCGTGTGGAGTTCGGTGGTCCGGCGGATGAACCAGCCGTGGAACGGAGGCGCATGTCAAGGCACAAGCGGGGGTGCAGGCACCCACGAATGTGGCGAGATCGCATCCGGTTCAACAAAAAAATCCTCTGTCGACGGTTGCGCGCCGCACCTTGATGAATCAACCTCGGTTGGTCCATAAGCGGCGTCCCGCTGCCGGTGGTTCGCCCCCGCGTCGCGTGCTTGGATAGAGGGATTCTCGCGTGGCAAATATCAACCAGAAAATTGCGCAGGAGCTTGGGGTACGGGCGGAGCAGGTCGAGGCGACGGTGACGTTGCTCGACGGCGGCGCCACGGTTCCCTTCATCGCCCGCTACCGCAAGGAAGCGACCGGTGCGCTCGACGACGCGCAATTGCGCACCCTGGAGGAGCGCCTGGGCTATCTGCGCGAGCTCGAAGACCGCCGCAAAGCCATCCTCGAATCGGTCCGCGAGCAGGGCAAGCTCGATGCGGCGCTGGAAGCCTCCATTCTCGCCGCCGACAGCAAGGCGCGCCTGGAAGACATCTATCTGCCGTTCAAGCCGAAGCGCCGCACCAAGGCCGAGATCGCCAAGGAAGCCGGTCTCGAGCCGCTGGCCAATCAGCTGATGGCAGAGCCGGGCAACGATCCGAAGGTCGTGGCCGAAACTTTCATCAACGCCGAGAAGGGCGTTGCCGATGCCGCTGCCGCGCTCGATGGCGCCCGCGCCATCCTGGTCGAGCGCTTCGACGAAGACGCCGACCTGATCGGTGCTTTGCGCGAAGAGATGTGGACCAACGCGCGCATGGCCTCCAAGGTGCGCGAGGGCAAGAAGACCGAGGGCGAAAAGTTCGCCGACTATTTCGAGTTCTCCGAGCCGCTGACGAAGCTCCCGTCGCACCGCATCCTCGCGATGTTCCGCGGCGAGAAGGAGGAAATCCTCGACCTTCAGATGCAGGCCGAAGCCGAAGCGTCGCCGCCGGGCGTGCCGAGCGCTTATGAATTGAAGATCATGAAGCGGTTCGGCATCGCCGACCTCAAGCGCGCCGGCGACCGCTGGCTGATCGACACCGTGCGCTGGGCCTGGCGCACCAAGATCCAGGTGCATCTCAACATCGACCTGCGCATGCGGCTGTGGAATGCCGCCGAGACCGAGGCCGTGCGCGTGTTCGCTTCCAATTTGCGCGACCTGCTGCTCGCGGCACCCGCCGGCACCCGTGTCACCATGGGCCTCGATCCGGGCTACCGCACCGGCGTCAAGGTCGCCGTCACCGACGCGACCGGCAAGGTGGTCGATACTGCCGTGATCTATCCGCACGAGCCGCAGCGGCAGTGGAACGAGGCGCTTGCGATCCTCGGCAAGCTTGCGCTGAAGCATCGTGTCGAGCTGATCGCGATCGGCAACGGCACCGCCTCGCGCGAAACCGACAAGCTCGCAGGCGATCTCGTCAAGGGCCTGGCCGAGCTGAAGATGACCAAGATCGTGGTGTCGGAAGCCGGCGCGTCGGTCTATTCGGCCTCGGCCTTCGCCTCGGAGGAGTTGCCGGGTCTCGACGTCACCCTGCGAGGCGCAGTCTCGATCGCCCGCCGTCTCCAGGACCCGCTCGCCGAGCTCGTCAAGATCGAGCCCAAGGCGATCGGCGTCGGCCAGTACCAGCACGACCTCGGCCAGGCCAAGCTCGCCAAGTCGCTCGATGCCGTGGTCGAGGACTGCGTGAACGCGGTCGGCGTCGACGTCAACACCGCCTCGGCGCCACTTCTGGCCCGCGTGTCGGGTGTCGGCTCCGGCCTGGCCTCGAGCATCGTGGCCCACCGCGACGCCAACGGCCCGTTCAAGTCGCGCAAGGCGCTGAAGGACGTGCCGCGGCTCGGCCCGAAGGCGTTCGAGCAATGCGCCGGCTTCCTGCGCATCCTCGGCGGCGAGGACCCGCTCGATGCGTCCGGCGTGCATCCGGAAGCCTATCCCGTGGTGCGCCGGATTCTCAGCGCCACCAAGAGTGACATCAAGGCGCTGATCGGCAGCAGCGAGATCGTGCGTACGCTGAAGCCGAAAGATTTCGTCGACGAGACCTTTGGTCTGCCGACCGTCACCGACATCCTGCGCGAGCTCGAGAAGCCCGGCCGCGATCCGCGTCCGGCGTTCAAGGCCGCGGTGTTCAAGGAGGGTGTCGAGGAGATCAAGCATCTCCAGAAGGGCATGATCCTCGAGGGGACCGTGACCAACGTTGCCGCCTTCGGCGCCTTCGTCGATATCGGCGTGCACCAGGACGGCCTGGTTCACATCTCGGCGATGTCCAGGAACTACATCAAGGATCCGCGCGAGGTGGTGAAGCCCGGAGACATCGTCAAGGTGAAGGTGCTGGACTTCGAAGTCGCCCGCAAGCGCATCTCGCTGACATTGCGCCTCGACGACGAGGTCGGCGCCAAGAAGGACGCGCCCGGCATGCAGCGGGACAACAGCTCGCGAAACCCCGCGCGCATGACGTCGTCGGCCCCGCGCAACCAGGAATCCTCCGGCGGCGGCGCCCTCGCGGAGGCCATGCGCCGGGCGGCCGAGAGGAACGGCGGCAAGCGGGCGTGATACTTTAACCTCTCCCCGCTCTTGCGGGGAGAGGTCGGATCGCGCTAGCGATCCAGGTGAGGCAAGGCATGCGGCTGACCGGATCAAAGGCCCCTCCGGCTCGTAACTTGACGGTGCACGGGACAAGCGTTGCGATCACTTTTTAGATCACCTTGGCGGGACGCAGCCTCTCACCCCACCCTCTCCCCGTCAGAACGGGGTGAGGGAGCGAAAGAGCGTTCGTCCCTAACACCTGCGTCAGAATCTGGCGCGTTTGTAAGTTGAAGGTGCCTGTCCCTTCCTCTCATCTGATCCTCCTCGCGCGGCAGAAAGATCGCCGCGCAGCACGGAGGATGCTTCGATGGACAACAGGCTTCTCAAAGGCGTCACTGCGGTGACGCTCGCCGCAATGATGGCGCTCGCTTCACCTGCGCTTGCCCGTGGCGGCGGTGGCGGAGGCCATGGCGGTGGCGGCTTCGGCGGTGGCGGCCATGGCGGCTTTGGCGGTGGCGGGCATTTCGGTGGCGGCGGAATGCATGCGGGTGGCTTCGGCGGCATGCGCGCGGGTGGTTTCGGCGGCATGGGTGGCGCGCGCTTTGCTGGCGGCCCGGGCTTCGGTGGAGCCCGCTTCGTCGGCTCGCCAATGGCTGCCCGCGCCGCCATCGGGCCGCGCTTTGCCGGTGCACCATTAGCGACCCGCGCCGCTTTCGGCCCGCGGTTTGCTGGCCCGGGCTGGCACGGCAGGCCGTTCATTGGCCGCCATGCCTTCTTCCACCGTCACCGCTTCAACCGGTTCGCTTTCGTCGGCGCGCCGTTCTTCTATGCCAACTATGCCAACTATTACGACGATGGTTGCTGGCGCAGGAGCTTGACGCCCTATGGATGGCAATGGGTCAATGTGTGCGGAGACTATTGGTAGTCGCATCGCGGTACCGCACCATTGTCGCGATCGCCACCGGGCGGTTCCGCTCAGCCCCGGAACGGGATAGTCTGGTGGCGATCGTCGCGCGGAGTTTTGCATGACCGGAGGTCACCGCCGCATTCTGGTCGTCGAGGACGATCCGGAAACCGCAGGCCAGCTCGTCGAGGAACTCACCACCTCGGGCTACGACGTCGATCTTGCCGCGACGGGTCGTGAAGCCCTGAGCCACGGCGTCGCCCGCGACTATGCCGTGATCACCATCGACCGCATGCTGCCCGACATCGACGGCATCGCCGTGATGCGCCAGTTGCGCGACGACGGCATCGCCGCACCCTTCCTGATCATCTCCGCGCTCGGCGAGGTTGACGACCGCGTGCGCGGTTTGCGCGCCGGGGGCGATGACTATCTCGTCAAGCCGTTCTCCTTCGTCGAGCTGCTGGCGCGCCTCGAGGCGCTCGGCCGCCGCAGCGAGACCGTCGCCAAGGAAACCATCCTGCGGGTCGGCGATCTCGCCATCGACCTGATCGCGCGCAACGCCAGCCGGCGCGGCCGGAAAATTCCGCTGCTGCCGCGCGAGTTTCAGCTGCTCGAATATCTCGTCCGCAACGAAGGCCGCGTCGTCTCCCGGGCGATGCTGCTCCAGCATGTCTGGGATCTGCATTTCGATCCCTCCACCAACATCATCGACGTCTATGTCGGGCGGGTCCGCCGCAAGGTCGACGATGCCCAGGCCTATCCGCTGATCCATACGATCCGCGGCATCGGATATTGCATCCGTGCTCCTGGCTAAGACGCTCCGCTCCTCCACCTTCCGTCTGGCACTGATCGCGATCGCGGCGTTCGGCCTGATCGTCGCGGCGATCATGGCCTATGTCTATTTCGGCACGATCGCCTATGTGCAGGGCCGGGTCGGCGACGCCGGCGATCACAGCGGCTTCACCGCGATGATCGAGCTCGCGATGGTCGCCGTCGCCGTGCTGCTGGCCGTGCTGGCCGGGGTCGCGGCCGTGCTGGTGACGCGGCGCACGGTCGGACGGATCGAGGAGATCAATGCGACCAGCCGCGCCATCATGCTGTCGGGGCTCGACCGGCGCATTCCCTTGCGCGGCAGTCACGACGAGTGGGACCGCGTCGCCGAAAACCTCAACCAGATGCTCGACCGCATCGAGACGCTGATGGGTGAGGTCAAGCAGGTCAGCGACAACGTCGCCCACGATCTGCGCACGCCGCTGACGCGCATGCGCGGCCGGCTGGAAAAGGCCTATCACACCCCGCGCAATGGTGAGGCCGATGCGGTGCTGATCGGCGACACCATCGCCGATCTCGATTCGGTGCTCGGCATGTTCGCTTCCATCACGCGGATCTCGGAGATCGAGACCCGCGCCCGCCGGAGTGCGTTTCGTGCGCTCGACCTCGCTGAAATCGCCGGCGAGGTCGTCGAACTCTATGACGCCGCGGCCGAGCAGGTGGCGACCCGCCTCAGCCTTGACGGCGACCGCCAGGTGGCGATTACGGGGGACCGCGACCTGCTGTTCGACGCCATCGCCAATCTGGTCGACAACGCGATAAAGCACGGCCGCGCGGGCGGGCAGGTCACCGTGACCTGTCGCAGCGCCGGTGGCGGGGCGGTGATCGCGATCGCCGACGATGGCCCGGGCATTCCCACCGGAGAGCGCGATCACGTGTTCAAGCGCTTCTACCGGCTCGAACAGAGCCGTTACACGCCGGGCAACGGTCTGGGCTTGAGCCTGGTCGCGGCCGTTGCCGGTCTCCATGGCGCCGAGATTGCACTGCACGACAATGCGCCGGGCCTCACGGTCCGGCTCAGCTTCCCGGCGACATCAGCGCGATAGGAGCTGACGGCGTCATAGCTCGATCACGCCGCGGCGTGCCGCATGCGCGACCGCGTCGGTGCGGCCGGTGGCATCCAGCTTGTCGAGCAGCGAACCGACGTGGAATTTGACCGTGTGCACGGAGATGCCGAGCTGGCGCGCGATCAGCTTGTTGGACGCGCCTTCCGCCATCAGCGCCAGGACATCGAGCTCGCGCTGCGTCAGCGCGATGTCTTCCGGCATGCTGCGCGGATCGCGCGCCATGACCGTCGCCGTGGCGGCCTCGCCGGGCGCGGCGAGCCGAAGCCCGGCGATGTTGCCGAGCAAGACCGCCAGGCGATCGGCGAGGGCGGGATCGTCGATCTCCAGGGCGAGCACGATCTCGGGCGCGTTGTCCTCGCTCACGCCTCGGGCCTCTCGCCGATCGTGACCTTGAAGCTGACTGGCTCGCCGCCGCGGCGCACCGCGACATCGACGACCGTGCCGACGCTCGCAGGTCCCAGCGTCCGCGACAGCGCACGCACGCCGGAGAGCTTCTGGTCGTTAACCGCCACGATGACGTCGCCCTGGCGGATGCCGGCCGCAGCCGAAGGGCCGGCCTTGTCGACATTCATCACCATCGCGCCGATGCCATCGTCGAGCCGCACCGGCTGGAGCCCGAGGCCGAGATATCCGCGGGCGATGCGGCCGCGCGCCTCGAGCTGTGCCGCGACCCGCTCGATTGTCGCCGTCGGGATCACCAGGACCCGCCGCGGCCCGAGCACGGCCATGCCGAAGGCGTCGCCTGATGCATCGAGCGCGAGCCCGCCTTGTTGCGCGAAGCGCAGGCGTACGTCGAGCTCGATCCGCGCATCGATGTCGCCGCCGCGCAAGGAGCGCCAGCTCTTGCCGGACAGTGATACCATGCCGAGCGCCGCGCTCGGCGCATCGCGATCGGTGGCGACGACGACCGACAGCGTGCCGAGGGGCGGAACGGTCGCGGCCAGCTTGACCGGCGCAAGACTGGCATCGGTGCGCAACAGCGCGATGTCGGTCGTATGGTCGCGGCCGACGATTGTGGCGGCCGCGGTGCTGCCGTCGGGGAGGCTGATCTGGATATCGCCCTCGTCGGCCAGCGCTTCGTCGGCGGTGACGATCAAGCCGGGTTTCCAGACGAAGCCGGTGGCGCGGGAGCGATGCGAATGCACGGCGACG
Source organism: Bradyrhizobium sp. 2TAF36 (assembly GCF_052114925.1). Taxonomy (NCBI): domain Bacteria; kingdom Pseudomonadati; phylum Pseudomonadota; class Alphaproteobacteria; order Hyphomicrobiales; family Nitrobacteraceae; genus Bradyrhizobium; species Bradyrhizobium sp. 2TAF36. The sequence continues at coordinate 102,502 of NZ_JBFRFR010000004.1, forward strand.
ACGGATGGCGCGGTGCGCGTCACGACATCCGCGAGCGCGGACGAAAGGGACGACAGAGGAGTGGGGTCGGTCATGGAAGGCTCCTGTAAATTGTCCTCAATCTGGGATGTCGCGGGCGATAGCGAAACTGGCCGGGTGGCCAGGACAGATGGGGCGGACCGGCTTCCGCAGGACTACGGCCGACGAACATGTGATTGGGAGGCCTTCACGGGAACGTGTAGCAATCCAGAAATTGCACCGCACGTCCCTAAGCGTTTCCAGCGAGCCCCGACCGATGACCGTCGACCTCACCCGCCGTACCCTGCTTCAACTCGCCGGTGCGACCTCGCTCGCGATGGCGGCGGCCGCCGCCGCTCGGGCCGAGGGCCTGCCGCAAGGCGGCGGTCCGACCTATGCCAGCCGCACGCCGATGCGGGTGGGCATGGTGACGCTCCGGGTCAAGAACCTCGACAAGGTCGCGGACTACTATCGCGACGTGATCGGGCTCACCGTGATGGAGCGCTCCGCGACCGGCGCGACGCTCGGCACGGCCGGTATCACGCTGCTCGTGCTGGAAGCCCGTCCCGAGGCCGCGATCGAGCCGCGCAACGCCGCGGGCCTCTACCACACCGCCTTCCTGATGCCGTCGCGAAAAGATCTCGCGCGCTGGCTGGTGCACGCCGCCTCGCACCGCGTGCCGCTGTCGGGCTTCGCCGATCATCTCGTCAGCGAATCCGTCTATCTCGACGACCCCGAAGGCAACGGCATCGAGGTCTATGCCGACCGCGATCCCTCGCAATGGCAGTGGAGCGAGGGCAGCGTGAAGATGGCGAGCGACGAGCTCAACATCCCTGACCTCTTGTCGCTGACCAACACGCGCGTGGCAGACTACGCCAAGGCGCCGGATGGTCTGCGCGTCGGCCACATGCATCTGCGTGTCGGCGATCTCGCCGAGGCCGAACGGTTCTATCACGGCACGGTCGGCCTCGATCCGACCCGCCGCCGTGGCGGCGCCGCGTTCCTGTCGTCGGGCCGCTATCACCATCACCTCGGCATGAACGTCTGGCAGAGCCAGGGGGCCGGCCAACGCGACGATCAGACCACGGGGCTCGCCTGGTTCTCGCTGGTGATGGCGAAGCAGGACATTCTCGCTGCGCAGGAGGAGCGCCTGCGCAAGGGCGGCGCGCATGTCACGGCGCTCGCCAATGGTCTGGAGGCCGTCGATCCCTGGGGCACGCGGGTGCGCCTGATCAGGGTTTGATCGATAGCGCGGGCATTGCTATGACCGGTCAGGCGCTAGCCAATTTTCCGGGGTTCAGCCTGACATGCCTGATTTTCACGGCGTCTTTCCCTACCTCATTTCGCCCGTCGATGCCGATGGCACGGTGCGCACCGAAGTCCTCGGCAAGCTCTGCGACGATTTGATCGGCGCAGGCGTGCACGGGCTGACGCCGCTGGGTTCGACCGGCGAGTTCGCCTATCTCAATGCCGCGCAACGCACCGCGATCGTGCAGACCACCATCGAGGCCGCGAAGGGCCGCGTGCCGGTCGTGGCCGGCGTCGCATCCACCTCGACGGCGGATGCAGTGGCGCAGGCGAGGGCGTATCAGAAGTGTGGTGCCAACGGCATCCTGGCGATCCTGGAAGCGTACTTTCCGCTCGCCGATGCCCAGGTCGAATCGTACTTCCGCGCCATCGCGGATGCCGTGGACATCCCGGTCGTCATCTACACCAATCCGCAATTCCAGCGTTCCGATCTCACGCTCGACATCATCGCGCGCCTCGCTGAACATCCGCGCATCGGCTACATCAAGGACGCCTCGACCAATACCGGCCGGCTGCTCTCGATCATGAACCGCTGCGGCTATGCCTTGCGCGTGTTCTCGGCCTCCGCCCACATCCCGGCGGCGGTGATGCTGATCGGCGGGCTCGGCTGGATGGCGGGACCTGCCTGCATCATCCCGCGCCAGAGCGTCGCACTCTACGACCTCTGCAAGGCCGGCCGCTGGGACGAGGCCATGGCGCTCCAGCGCAGACTGTGGCGGATCAACGAGGCTTTCGCCCGCTTCAACCTCGCCGCCTGCATCAAGGCGGGGCTGGCGGTTCAGGGCTACGACGTCGGCGATCCCGTCCCGCCGCAGGCCGCGCTGTCGGCCGACGCCCGCAAGGTGGTGGAGGCGGCGTTGAGGGAGCTTGATTAGCCGTCATGGCCGGGCTTGTCCCGGCCATCCACGTCTTGCCCTGTGGCACATAGAACGTGGATGCCCGGGACAAGCCCGGGCATGACGAATCTGTGGGTTCACCGCCCAAAACCGCGGCTGGTATGCCTCCGATCGATCCGCTAAAAGGCGGCCCGCAGTTTCGAAAAGACCCTGAGGACCCCACGGAATGAACATTCTTCCCGGCAATTTGCGTTTCGGAGCGGGCCAGCCCGTCAAGCGTTTGGAAGACCAGCGGCTGCTCACCGGGAAGGGTCAGTTCATCGACGACAAGCCGGAGGAGGGCGCGCTGTGGTTGCATGTGCTGCGCTCGCCGCATGCGCACGCGAAGATCGTCGCGATCGACACCAGCGCCGCGGCATCGATGCCGGGCGTCACCGCGGTCTACACCGGCGCTGATCTCGTCAAGGACGATATCGGCACCATTCCGACCCTGAGCATCTTCAAGCGCCCCGACGGCAAGCCGATGACGGTGCCGCCGCGCCGCCTGCTCGCCCATGAGATCGTCCGCTATGCCGGCGAAGCCGTGGCCGCAGTGGTGGCCGCCTCGCGTGCCGAGGCGCAGAGCGCGGCCGAAGCGATCGTGATCGAATACGACGTGCAGCCCGCGGTGGTCGATCCGGTCGAAGCGGTCAAGCCCGGCGCGCCCGTGGTGTGGCCCGAGGCGCCCGACAACATCGTCGGTGCGATGAGCTATGGCGATGCCGCCAAGGCGGACGAGGCATTCGCCAAGGCCGCGCATACGGTCGAGCTCGACATCGTCAGCCAGCGTCTGGTGCCCTCCGCGATGGAGCCGCGCTCGACCATTGCCGAGATCGACAAGAAGACCGGCCGCCTCCTCCTGCATGTGCAGTCGCAGACGCCGGCCTCGACCCGCGACGTGCTGGCGGAAGCCGTGCTCAAGCGACCCAAGGACAGCGTCCGCGTGCTGGTCGGCGACATCGGCGGCGGCTTTGGTCAGAAGACCAACCTCTATCCGGAAGACGGCATCGTCGCCTATGCCGCGACCAAGCTGAACCGGAAGATCCGCTGGCGCGGCGACCGCACCGACGAATTCGTCGGCGGTACCCATGGCCGCGATCTCACCTCGACGGCATCCTTCGCGCTCGACGAGAAGGGCAAGGTGCTGGCCTATCGCGTCAAGTCGATCGGCTGCACCGGCGCGTACTCGTCGGGTGCGGCGAACATCATCCCGCTGGTGCTCGGGCCGTTCGTGCAGACCGGCGTCTACGATCTGCCGCTGGTGCATTTCGAGGTGCAGTCGGTGATGACTCACACCGCGCCGGTCGGCGCCTATCGCGGCGCGGGCCGGCCCGAAGCGGTGTTCATCGTCGAGCGCCTGTTCGACGCCGCCGCGCGAAAAATCGGCATGGATCCGCGTGCGATCCGGAAAGCGAACTACATCAAGCCGGCGCAGCTGCCCTACACCAACGCCGCGGGTCAGGTTTACGATTCCGGCGCCTTCGCCCACCTGCTCGATCGCGCCGTGAAGTTGGCCGATTGGGACGGCTTTGCCGCGCGCAAGAAGGCGGCGAAGAAGAAGGGCCTGCTCTACGGCCGCGGGCTCACCTCCTACATCGAATGGACCGGCGGCCGCGCGCATACCGAGAAGGTCAGCCTGCACGCGACCTCGCAGGGCCGCGTCGTGCTGCATTCCGGCACCATGGCGATGGGGCAGGGGCTGCAGACCACGTACACCCAGATGATCTCCGACACGCTCGGCATTGCCATGGACAAGATCGACGTCGTCCAGGGCGACACGGATCTTGCGATGGGCTTCGGCAGCGTCGGCTCGCGCTCGCTGTTCGTCGGCGGCACGGCCGTGGCAGTTTCCTCCAACGACCTGATTCAGAAGGCGCGTGAGAAGGCGGCCAACGTGCTGGAGACCTCGGTCGAGGACATCGAATATCAGGGCGGCATGCTCACCGTGGTCGGCACCGACCGCCGCATCAGCCTGTTCGATCTCGCCGAGAAGGAGGGCGGCGCCAAGCTCAGCGTCGATTCCGAAGGAGAGGTCGATGGCCCGAGCTGGCCGAACGGCACGCATATCTGCGAGGTCGAGATCGATCCGGAGACCGGCGTGTCCAAGGTCGTGCGCTACACCACCGTCGACGACGTCGGCGTTGCCGTGAACCCGATGCTGGTCACCGGCCAGATCCATGGCGGCGTCGCGCAGGGCATTGGACAAGCGCTGTACGAGGGCGTGTCCTACGATGAGGACGGCCAGCTCCTCACCGCGAGCTACCAGGACTATTGCATCCCCCGTGCTGACGACGTTCCGCCGATCGAGGTCACGCTCGACGACTCCGCGCCCTGCCGGACCAATCCGCTCGGCGCCAAGGGCTGCGGCGAATCCGGCGCCATCGGCGGCCCGCCCTGCGTCACCAACGGCGTGATGGACGCGCTCGCCGAGCTCGGCATCACCCAGCTGAACACGCCCCTGACGCCCCAGAAGATCTGGAAGGCGATCAAGGACGCGAAGGTGGCGGGTTAAGCGGGGCGCGTTGTTACGCCGGCTGTCGCCATACACCCAGCTGTCGTCCCGGGGCGCGCAACGCGCGAACCCGGGACCCATAACCACAGGAAGTGGTTTGGCGAAGACTCGTGGTGACCAGCTCGCGCCATAACCTCACCCTGTGGTTATGGGTCCCGGATCTGCGCTTCGCTTCGCTGCGCTTGTCCGGGACGACAGCGGAGAATGCCCCGCCAGCTCTGGCTAAATCCCCACGCCCTTAAATCCCCAGCATCATCTTCGCAATGATGTCGCGCTGGATCTCCGAGGTGCCGCCGAAGATCGTGTAGGCGCGGCCGTTGAGATATTCCGGGACCACCGTCAGCATCTCCTCAGGCGTCGCCGGCGCATGGTTGAGCTTGTAGAGCGGGCGCATCGGCTCGACCGCGAGCGCGTCGTGACCGATCACGTCGACCCCCAGCCGCGTCACGGCCTGCCTGATCTCGCTGTTGCGCAGCTTCAGGATCGACGACACCGCGCCGGGATTTTGCCCGGTCTGAAGTGCGGAGAGCACGCGCAGCTCGGTCATCTCCAGCGCGTCGATATCGATTTCGACCTCCGAGATGCGCGTCGCGATATCCGGGCTGTCGATCGCGCGACCCGTCAGGTCCGACTCGGCCAGCTCCGCGATCGCCTTCAGACCCTCGCGCAATTTTGCCGAGGCGATGCCGGAGCCGCGCTCGAACTCGAGCAGATATTTGCCGTAGGTCCAGCCTTTGCCTTCGTCGCCGACGCGGTTGGCCACGGGCACGCGCACATCGTCAAAGAACACCTGGTTGACCTCGTGGTCGCCGCCGATGGTGAGGATGGGGCGCGTGGTGATGCCCGGCGTTGTCATGTCGATCAGGATGAAGCTGATGCCGTCTTGCTGCCGCGGTCCGTCGCTGGTGCGCACCAGCGCGAACATGCGGTTGGCGTGGTGGGCGTGCGTGGTCCAGATTTTTGTGCCGTTGATGATGTAGTCGTCGCCGTCGCGGACCGCGCGCGTCTTCAGCGACGAGAGATCGGAGCCGGAGCCCGGCTCGGAATAGCCCTGGCACCAATAGTCTTCGCCGGAGAGGATGCGTGGCAAATAAAAATTCTTCTGCTCGGGCGAGCCGAAGCCGATGATGACGGGCCCGACCATCTTCACGCCCATCACGTTGACATTGGGCACGCCGGCGCGTGCGGATTCAGTCTCGAAAATCCAACGCTGCGCCGGCGTCCAGTCCGGACCGCCATATTCGACCGGCCAGCCCGGTGCGCCCCAGCCCTGCCGGTGCAGCGCGCGCTGCCACGCCATGCCGATATCAGGGTCGGAGAACACCGACGGCGTCAGCGCGGTTGCGCGCTTCATCTCTTCGGTGAGGTTTTTTGCAATGAAGCCGCGCACCTCGTCCTGGAAGGCGCGCTCCTCGGTGTTGAACGAGAGGTCCATGATGCGCTCCTTGTGTCAGGCCGTGCGGCCGAGCTGGGCGTGGCGGCTGTAATGGTGCGCGCTGCCGCCGAACAGCGTGTCGAAGGCGACCAGCCGCTTGAAATAGGYGCCGACCTCGAGCTCCTCGGTGACGCCCATGCCGCCATGAAGCTGGATCGACTGCTCGCCGACGAAGCGCGCGCATTTGCCGATCTTCGCTTTCGCACCGGAGGCAGCGCGGGCGCGCTCGACCGGCGAGCTATCGACCTTCAACGCGGCGCGCAGCGCCATCGAGCGCGCCTCATCGACCTGCATCGCCATGTCGGCGAGGCGGTGGCGGATCACCTGGTTGGCGGAGAGCGGCCGGCCGAACTGCTTTCTGATCTTGGTGTATTCCAGCGTTGTGTCGAGCAGCGTCTGCATGATGCCGACGGCTTCGGCACCGAGCGCAGCCATGGCGCGGTCAACGGCCCATTCGATCGCGGGCAGGGCGTCGTGTCCGTCGCCGAGCAGGGCATCCTCCGGCAGCTCGACGCCGGACAGCTCGATATTGCAGGCCCGTCCGCCGCCGAGACGTTCATAGTCGGTGATGACGACGCTGGGCGTCTTCGCCGGCACCAGGAACAGGCCGATCCGTCCCGAAGGTCCCTTGTGATCGTGGATATGCGCGGAGACGATGATCTCGTCGGCGGCGAGGCCGTCGAGCACCGCGATCTTGCTGCCGGCAACGCGCCAGCCTTGCGCCGTCTTGTGGGCGACGGTCGCGACTATTGCGAGATCGAACCGCGCCGCGCGCTCGGAATGGGCGAAGGCGAGTTTCAGTGATCCGTCCGCGACCTTCGGCAGCCGCGCCTGCTTCTGCGCGGTGCTGCCGCATTTGTCGATCAGCGAGGCTCCAAGCACCACCGTTGCAACATACGGCTCCGACACCAGCCCGCGACCAAAGGCTTCCATCAGAATGCCGATCTCGACCGCGCCGCCGCCGAGCCCCTCAAACTCTTCGGGAATCGGCAGCGCCAGCCAGCCAAGCTCGGCGAACTGCTTCCAGACCGCTGGGCTGAAGCCGAGCGGGTCGTTCGCCATCTTGCGGCGGTGATCGGCATCGTAGCTCTCGGCCACGAAGCGCTCCGCGCTTTCGCGCAGCAGCCGTTGCTCGTCACTCAGGTTGAGGTCCATGTCGTTACTCCGCGGCCGCCGGCGGCTTGCGCACGGAGGGATGCAGTCCTGATGGATCGACCACCATGCCGAACTGCTGAAGGTTATGGGCGTGACAGAGCTGATGCAGCGCAAAGGCCTGGTCGATCGCGGCGGGCTGGCCCATCACATCGACCGAGCGATTCACGGCTTCCTTGGTCAGCTTCAGCGCGAAGGACGGCTTTGAGGCGATCCGGCGCGCCAGCTCCAGCACCGACGCTGAAAGCTCCGCGCGCGGCACGACCCGGTTGACCATGCCGAGCTGATGCGCCTCCTGCGCACTCCATGCGTCGGCGGTGAACAGGAATTCCTTGGCCTTGCGCGGGCCGAGCTCCCAGGGATGCACGAACCATTCGACCCCGCAGACGCCCATGGTCACCACGGGATCGCAGAACTGAGCATCGTCGCTGGCGACGATGAGGTCGCAGGCCCAGGCCAGCATCAACCCGCCGGCGATGCACTTGCCGTGCACCTCGGCAATGGTCGGCTTGGCCAGGTTGCGCCAGCGCCGCGTGATCTGGAGATATATTTCCTGCTCGCGCGCGAAGCGGCCATGCGCGTTCGCCTCCGCAAAGCCACCCCAATTTCCGATCGGCGGAAAATCGACGCCTGCGGCGTTCTTGCCGCCGGGGCGCAGATCGTGGCCCGATGAGAAATGCGGCCCGTTGCCGGCGAGGATGATGACCTTGAGCGCGTCGTCCTGCACCGCCTCGTCGAAGGCGGCGTTGAGGTCGTAGGTCATCTGCAGGTTCTGCGCGTTGCGCGCCTCGGGCCGGTTCATCACGATCCGGGCAATCGCCGGCTCGGGCCTCTCCACGAGGATGGTCTCGAACGAGCTCATCGCGTTCCCCTTGGCGTTTCCGTTCTTGTTTTGCTCAAGTTGACTATGTCGGCCAGGGATAGGCAAGGGGCTTGCGTCAGGCGGTTGCTTTTCGCGCCGCCGGCACAAGATGTCTGGCACCGCGCGCGTTCAATCTGATAGTTTACGCCAGATTTCACCGGGAGGAATTTGATGCGCAAGATCCTGACCGTGCTGGCGGCTCTGGCCTCGCTGAGCCTGACCAATTGCGGCTACAACGCGATCCAGAGCGAGGACGAGCAGATCAAGGGCAACTGGTCCGAGGTCGTGAACCAGTATCAGCGCCGCGCCGATCTCGTGCCCAATCTCGTCAACTCGGTAAAGGGCTTTGCGCAGCAGGAGAAGGACGTGCTGCTCGGCGTCACTAATGCGCGCGCCAAGGTCGGCAGCATCCAGGCGACGCCTGAGGTGCTGAACGACCCCGCCGCCTTCCAGAAGTTCCAGGCCGCCCAGGGCGAGCTCTCCAGCGCGCTGTCACGTCTCTTGGTCGTCACCGAGAACTATCCGCAGCTCAAGTCCGATGCGCTGTTCAAGGATTTGATGTCGCAGCTCGAAGGCACCGAGAACCGCATCACGGTCGCGCGCAACCGCTACATCAAGGCGGTGCAGGACTATAACGTCACCATTCGCTCCTTCCCGAGCAACCTCACCGCAATGATGTTCGGCTACAAGGAGAAGCCGAATTTCGCGGTCGAGAACGAAAAGGAGATCTCGACCGCGCCGAAGGTCGATTTCAATCCGGCGCCTGCGCCGTCGAAGTAGCTGCGCGCCGTTTTGCGAATGCGCCCAGCCCCACCCACCGCCGTCATTCCCCGCGAAGGCGGGGAATCCAGTACGCCGCGGCTCCTCCGTAGTCCTCTGGCGTCTCTGGAATACTGGATCGCCCGGTCAAGCCGGGCGATGACAGCGAGGTTGTGGCAAGCGATAGCCGTATTCGTACTCCTCCTCGCATTCAATTTCCCCGCCCTTGCCGACGTCGCCATCCCGCAACTCACCGGTCGCGTGGTCGATCAGACCGRCACGCTGTCGAGCGGCGACATCGCCGCGTTGTCGCAAAAGCTGCGTGATTTCGAGACGCGCAAGGGCAGCCAAATCGCCGTCCTGATCGTGCCGACGACCCAGCCGGAGACGATCGAGCAGTTCTCGATCCGCGTCGCCGACGCCTGGAAGGTCGGCCGCAAGAAGGTGGACGACGGCGCGATCCTCATCGTCGCCAAGAACGACCGGCACTTGCGCATCGAGGTCGGCTACGGTCTCGAGGGCGCGCTCACCGACGTCACCTCGCGGCGGATCATCGACGAGATCATCACGCCGAAATTCAGGACGGGCGATTTCGCCGGCGGCATTACTGATGGCGTCGATCGCATGATCCGCGTGATCGACGGCGAGCCGCTGCCGGTGCCTTCGCCGACTGTGAATTTCGGCAATCTGGACGATATTGCGCCGCTGTTCATCGTGACGCTGTTCGCCTCGATCGGGGTTGGCGGCTTCTTCCGGGCCATGCTGGGCCGGCTGCTTGGCTCATTGGCGACCGGCGGCATCATCGCGGCGCTGACCTGGCTCATTCTCGGATCCTTCGCAATCGCGCTCGCGCTCGGAGCGCTGGGCTTCGTCATCGGCTTCATCGCCGATCTGTTTGCGGCGATGGCGCCAGCCACGAGATCGTCGCGCGGCGGCTCGTGGTCGAGCGGCTCCTCGGGAGGTGGCTGGAGCAGCGGCTCGTCGTCCAGCGACAGCGGCGGTTTCAGCGGCGGCGGTGGCAGTTTTGGCGGCGGCGGCGCCTCGGGGAGCTGGTAGCGGTCATGGGCATCAAGCGCATTGCCAGACATCTCGTGCAGCATCATTGGCGGGCGAAGCAAATCTTTCCGCCAAAGGTGCTCGCCCGCATCGAGCAGGCGATCAAGCAGGGTGAGAGCACGCATTCCGGCCAGGTCCGCTTCGTCGTCGAAGGCGCGCTCGACGGGCGACCGCTGATCCGCAACCAGCCGGCCCGCGAGCGCGCGCTCGACGTGTTTTCGCATCTGCGTATCTGGGACACCGCGCACAACAACGGCGTCCTGATCTATCTCCTGCTCGCCGATCGCGACGTCGAGATCGTGGCCGACCGCGGTATTCACGCGAAGGTCGGTGACGAGGGCTGGGAGAGCATCTGCCGCGCGATGGAGGCCGAGTTCGCCTCCGGCCAGTTCGAGCGCGGTGTGATCGGCGGCATCGCTGCGGTGTCGCGCGAGCTGGCGCGACATTTCCCACCGCAAGGCCCGCATGCGAACGAGCTGCCGGATGCGCCGGTGGTGATGTGACGGATAGTGATGTGGGCGGAGCGGTGACGTGAACGGAGTGGGCGCCGCCCACTCCGTCATTGCGAGGAGCTCTTGCGACGAAGCAATCCAGACTGCGGCCTTGGAAAGATTCTGGATTGCTTCGCTGCGCTCGCAATGACGGTGTGGAGGCAGCCATTCCGCGGCCGTTCATCTTCCCCCGCTTACAATTTGTTTCACGCCCGCCACACCGGTTCCACGTTCCCGGCCCAATTCGGCCCCGGATGACTTCCTAAAATTTCGGTAAGCGGGTCCCGAAGTAAGGATTTCGCAAGCAATGAAAGTTACCAAAAGGTCAATCCAGAGTGGAGTATTCGAACTGTGAGCGAACCAATGGCTGAGCAGGCTGCCCAGGATACGAGCGTCGTGGAAGCTTCGACCGCGCCGCAGGCCGTCGAGGCTGCCGGCATCGAGGCCCCCTCGATCGCCCCCGACCATGAGTCGCCGCCCAAGCCCGATCCAGTCAAGGCAGAGGCCCCGAAGGTCGAGCCGCCCCGGATCGAAGTGCCGAAGTTCGAGACCAAGCCGGAGCCGAAGCCCGGCAAGCTCATCGTCATGGCACCGTCGGAGCGCTCGTGGGAGCGCGAGGAGTTTGCCCCGCATGTGAAGGCGGACGAGTCGCGCGAGACCGGCGACAAGCGCCGCCTGTCGGCGATGGCCGCGGTGGTGGCGATTGCGGCCAGCGTCGGCGCCATCAGCGGCGCGCTCGCGACCGCCGGCATGATGCATTTCGCAGCCCCGGCCCCCGCGCCGGCGCAGGTCGCCGACACCAGCGCGCTGGAATCCTCGGTTGCCAGGATCGATGCCGATGTCGTCGCACTGAAGGCGAATGTCGAGCACACCTCCAAGACTGGCCTCAGCCAGTTCAATCGCGCCAATGACCGCCTCGACAAGCTCGAGAAGGCCCAGGCCGAGCCGATGGCCAAAATCGCAAAGCTGTCCGAGACCGTCGACAAGCTCCGCGCCACGCCGCCCGCGGCCCCCGCGCAGGCCGCGGCAGCCGCCGCGAAGGAGACCACCGGCTCGATCGCGCCGACCCAGGTTGCGACCGCCGCCGCCGCACCGGTTCCGGCCCCAGCCGCGCCCAAGACCGAGGTCGGCCGGTTGCCGACGATCGACGGCTGGGTGCTGCGCGACGTCGCCAATGGCGGCGCACTGATCGAGGGCCGCGGAGGCCTCTACGAGGTCTATGCCGGTGACCCGATCCCCGGAATTGGCCGCGTCGATGCGATCCGCCGTCAGGACGGCCGCTGGGTCGTCGTCACCAGCAAGGGCCTGATCGTCGCACGCTGAGCGTTCGATATCCGCTCTTCAAAGAGGCGCTTCACCACCATGTGAGGCGCCTTTTGACTTGAATAGGCCGGCTTACGCGGTGTTACTGAAGGCATGAGCCGCGCGTTGCGAATTCTCTTTGCTGCCGCCGTCTTGCTTGGCGGAACTGTTTCGCTTTTCGCAGCGGAGAACGCGCCGTTGACGCGCGGCACGGCGATCATCGATCCCGATCTGCTCCGCAAGCTCGACCAGAACGATTCGCTTACGATCTTGCGCCTGCTATGGCCGGAGCGGAACGCAAACGTTCCGCTGACGACCGATTTGCTGTTCTCGTCGCTGTCGCAGCTCAAGGGAATTCCACCCGCGATCGACGCGGAGTTCGACCACTACATCATCCGGCAGAAGGCGGCGTACCCGACCGAAACCATCGGCGTCGGCGAAGGCTTTGACGTGCAGCTGTTCGATCGGGCCAATCTCAAATCCCGCGACACCCGCTTCGTGCTGGCGGGCATCGTCAATCGCATGGACCGCGCCTATGTCTCGGAGGAGGCGTGCGGCGAGATCAGGCTGATTTATCGGCTGGTGCGTTTCGAGAGTAAGCCGGAAGGTGGCAAGACCGCGACGCGCCTGCCGATGACGTTCAATCTGGTGATGAAGGCACGCGATGCGCGCCAGACCGATGCGAACGGAAAGCCTGTTACCTGTGCCGAGGTCGCGCGGCGCTGGCTCGACAATGGCGACTGGCAGGGGCTGATCGGCGGCGGCATCTCTCCTTCCGACGCCATGCTCGATCGCATCGAGACCAATATCCAGATCTCGATCGCGCCGAAATCGGCATTGCACGATTTCCGTTCCGACTATCTGCTCAAGGTGTTCAAATATAACCCCGCGACGAAGACGTTCGAGGAATCGACGCTGGAGAACCAGATCGACCGCGACCGCATCCTCGCCGACAACGATCTTCGACGTGATTTCAAAGCCTGGCTGCTCGCGCCGGAAAATCTCCGCGAGTTCGATCGCGGCACAGTGCTGATCCCCGAGACATTCCTGGCCAAGGCCGCGGTGGTGCCGACGCCGGCGGGCCTTGACGCTTCGCCGTTGCAGCCGGAGTTCGGCATGGTGCAAGGGGAGGACAGGGACAGCAACAAGGGCGAGCCGGTCTTCACCGACAACGACGTGGTCGGCGCGCTGAAGCAGGCGGCGGCGCGTGGCATCGACATGCAGAACATCCGCTCGGTCGCGGGCTTCCAGCGCCGCCTCAACGACGTCACCTGCGCCGGCTGCCACCAGACCCGCGGCATCGGCGGCTTCCATTTTCCGGGCGTCGATTGGCTGGCGGACAAACCGTCGAACTCCACCATCGTGCCGGCCTCGCCGCATTTCTTCGGCGACCAGGTTCGCCGCCGCGACATCCTGACCGCATTCGCCGCGGGAAAACGCCCTGATTTCTCACGCGGATTTGCCAGCCGGCCGCAGACCCGCGGCAGCGGCGAGCTGGCCGGCACCGAATATCAGGATGGTTGGGGTGCCCATTGTGCCCTGCAAAATGCGGGATCGGGAACGCCGGATAAGAGTTTTACGTCATGGAGCTGTGCTAAAGGTCTCACCTGTCAGGCTGCCGCGGCATCGAGCCGCATCGGCATGTGCTTCATCAAGACGCGTTAGCGCGTGATCCGAAAAAGTGTGTAGCGGTTTTTCGAAAAGGTCACGCGCCAGATAAAACCAGCAACCGGTTTGGATGACCCATGACTGAGACCAGCGACGCCGACAAGGAGCGCAATCGCGAGATCGCGCGCAATGAGGAAGCCAAGCAGGTCACCGGCAGCATCCGCGTCAGCACCTGGGCGGTCGCGGTGGTCGTCATCGTCGGCGGGATTCTGTTCACGCTGGGCTGGCTGGCACTGCGGGGTTAGTGCCAGCGCCCTCACTTCGCGTAATTCGTCATCCGCTTGCCGGGCAAGAGTTCATAGGCCGGCTTCCAGCCGGGCAGGGTGGCCATGCGGCCGAGCCAGGCGTGGACGGCAGGATGGCTCGCCGCGAAATCAAAACCGTGCTCGTCGCTCGGATAGTGCAGGTAGGCCATCATCGAGATATCGGCGACCGTCGGCCTCGCCCCGATCGCAAAGGCATTGTGCTGGAGATGTCCGTCGAGAATGCCGAGGAAGTCCTCGAGCCGCCGGCGAAAATGCTTCAGCACCTGCGGATCGTTTTTCTCAGTGAACGCCCGCATGAAGCGATAGGTCGCCATGTAGCCGGTGAGCTTGTGGTTGTCCCAGAACAGCCAGCGCAGCAGCTCGAACTTCTCGTCCTCGGTCTCGGCACCGAAACGGCCGTACTGCCCGGCAAGCTTCAGCAGCAAGGGCGCGGTCTGTGTCATCTTCACGCCGTCGACCTCGAGCACGGGAATCTCGCCCATCGCGTTCACGGCCTTGCGCCATTCCGCCGTGCGCGTGACGCCACCACCGAAATCGGTCCACACCGGCTCGAACCTCTCGCCGCAAAGCGTCAGCATCAGCGCCAGCTTGTAGCTGTTGCCGGACTCCGGGAAGTAGTGCAGGCGATATTTGGGCATGAGGGCCTCACGAGACGCGATGTTGTCGTGAGTTTATAGCGAGATCGTCCCACGCCGTCATTGCGAGCGCAGCGAAGCAATCCAGCAATGCATCCGCGGTGGGATTCTGGATTGCTTCGCTGCGCTCGCAATGACGTCGTCTGTGACGACGAGCTACCTCCCCAACGTCGTCCCGGACAAGCGCGGCGAAGCGGAGCGCAGATCCGGGACCCATAACCACAGGAAGGTGTTTGGCGAAGACTCGGAGTTGGCAGCTCGTGTCACAACCACTCCCTGTGGTTATGGGTCCCGGGCTCGCGCCTTGCGCGCCCCGGGACGACAGGGGAGTTTGTGGCGCCGCCCTACCCCACCGCGCCTGACGACCGCAGCTGCTTGATTGCCTTCTCGTCGTATCCCGCCCCGCGCAAAATCTCGTCACTGTGCTCGCCGACGGCCGGCGGCTTGCGCGGCTGGACCTTCTTGGCGCCGTCGATCCAGATCGGGCTGGAGATGGTGAGCATGGTGTCGTTCTCGAACGGCACCAGCACCTCGTTGTCGAGCATCTGCTTGTCGTTGGGGATGTCGTCGAGAATGCCGACGATGCCGAACACCAGTCCGTTRCCGTCGAGGATCCTGCGCCACTCGGCGAGATCCCTGGTGGCAAACGTCTCGTCAAAAATCTTGATCAGCTCGACCGAGCGGGCGTGGCGGTCAGCCTTGGTGGCAAAGCGCGGATCGGTGATCAGGTCTTCGCGTCCCAGGCATTTGGCGAGCGTCGGAAACTGCTTCTCCTCGCTCAGCAGCGACAGGATCAGCCAGCGGCCGTCCTTGCACTGGTAGTGGTTGGCGACCGCATTCAGCGCGCGCTCGCGCGGCCGCCGCTCGGCGAACCTGGCGCCGCAGAGCTTGGCCTGCGCCAGCGTGCCCGCGGCCCACACCCCGTTCGCCATCAGATTGGAGGCGACATGCGAGCCCTTGCCGGTCTTCTCGCGCTGATACAGCGCGGTGACGATGGCGCCATAGAACGCCATGGCGCAGGGATGGTCGCCCATGCCGGCGACCGAGCGGGCCGGCGTCGTGTGGGTGTCGGCGCGGACGAGGTCCATCAGGCCGGAGCGCGCCCAATAGGCGTTGCTGTCGAAGCCGGGCTTGTTGGCCTCTTCGCCCTTCTCGCCATAGCCGGTGAACGAGGCGTAGATCAGCCGGTCGTTGAGATGGGCGAGGTGGTCATAGGTGATGCCGAGCTTGGCGCGCACCGGCGGCGGCATGTTGGTGATGAAGACGTCGGCCTCTTCGACCAGCTTGTAGAGCACGGCCTGCGCCTCCGGCTTAGAGAGGTCGAGCGCGATGCTCTTCTTGTTGCGGGCCTCCAGCAGCCAGGCGAAATTGTGCTCGCTGCTCGGATAGCCCGGAATGTTGGGCAGATTGCGGTAGGGGTCGCCGGCGCCGGGCGGCTCGATCTTGATGACGTCGGCGCCGAAATCCGACAGCACGGTCGCGGCCGCGGGCGCTGCGATGAAGCTCGCGCAGTCCAGAACCTTGAGCCCTGCAAAAATGCCCTTTTCCATCGCGGCGTAGCTCCCTCGCTCTTGTTGTTTCCCGCGCGCTGGAATTGGCGCAGATCAAGTCATGGCAGCATTAGACCGATGTTTCAGCGGGATGCAACGGCGCCAGGCGCAGGGCCTCACTCCTCCCCCGCAAGCAGCGCGGCATTGCCGCCGGCTGCCGCGGTGTTGATCGTCACGGTCTGCTCGGTCGCAAAGCGTGCGAGATAATGCGGGCCGCCCGCTTTCGGGCCGGTTCCGGACAGCCCGTTGCCGCCGAATGGCTGCACGCCGACCACGGCGCCGATCATGTTGCGGTTGACATAGATGTTGCCGACCTGCACGCGATCGATGATCGCCTCGATGGTGTCGTCGATCCGGGAGTGAATGCCGAGCGTGAGTCCATAGCCGCTGCGCTCGATCGCCTGCAGGACGCGGTCGAGGTTTTCCGCGCGATAGCGCACGACGTGCAGGATCGGTCCGAACACCTCCTCGGTGAGCTGGCCGGCGTCCTTGAGCTCGAAAATGTGCGGGGCGACGAAGCAGCCCTCGGGCGCAGTGCCGGCAAAGTGCAGCCGCGCCTCGCTCTTCATCCGCGCGATATGCGCATCGAGGCGCTGCTTGGCCTCGGCGTCGATCACCGGACCGACATGGGTCGCGACATCTGCGGGATCACCAATCCTGAGTTCGCGAGCAGCGCCCGCGATCATCTCGATCATGCGGTCGGCAACATCCTCCTGCACGAACAGCAGCCGCAGCGCCGAGCAGCGCTGGCCGGCGGAGCGGAAGGCCGAGGTCACGACGTCGTCGGCGACCTGCTCGGGCAGCGCGGTCGCATCCGCGATCATGGCGTTGATGCCGCCGGTCTCCGCGATCAGAGGCACGATGGGCCCGTCCTTGGCGGCGAGCGTCCGGTTGATCAGGCGCGCGACCTCGGTCGAGCCGGTGAAGACGACGCCGGCGATGTCGGCATGCGCGGTCAGCACGGCGCCGATGCGGCCGTCGCCGGTGACGAGATGCAGCGCGCTCTTGGGAATGCCGGCCTCGTGGAGCAGGGCTACGGCCTCGCGGGCGATGCGCGGCGTCTGCTCGGCCGGTTTTGCGACGACGCTGTTGCCGGCCATCAGCGCCGCCGTGACCTGGCCTAGGAAGATCGCCAGCGGAAAATTCCACGGCGAGATCGCGACGAAGGCGCCGCGCCCGCGCATGGCGAGCGCATTGCTCTCGCCGGTCGGGCCCGGCATGGCGGCATCAACGCCGAACAGCTTTCGACCCTGCGCGGCATAATAGCGGCAGAAGTCGGCGGCCTCGCGCAGCTCCGATAGCGCATCGTCCAGCGTCTTGCCGCCCTCGGCTTGCAGCAGCGCGATGAAATGGGCGCTCCGGCTCTCCAGAAGATGCGCGGCCTGCTCCAGTGCGGCCGCGCGCGTAGCCGCCGGCGTCCGGCTCCAGGCGGCAAAGCCGGCGCGCGCAGCAGTCACCGCCGCATTGGCTCGGTCCGGCGTTGCGTCGGCTATGGGCTTGAGGTCGGCTGCCTCGGCCTTCACGTCTGCCAGCAACCGGTCGAGGGCCGCGCGCGCGCCGAATTCGACGCCGCGCGAATTGCACCGCTCCGGCGCGAACAGATCGCCCGGCAGCGGAATTCTGGGATGGGCCGCCGCTTGCGGCCGGACGATGGCATCGGCCGGACGCTGCAACAGCGCCACAACCGGCACGCGATAGTCGGCCGCCTGCGCCACGAACGACGAGTTGGCGCCGTTCTCCAGCAGCCGCCGCACCAGATAGGCGAGCAGGTCGCGGTGGCTGCCGACCGGGGCATAGGTACGATAAGCGATGTCGGGGTGATCCTTGGCGAGCTGTTCATAAAGCGCCTCGCCCATGCCGTGCAGGCGCTGGAATTCGAAGCCGCCACCATCTTGCGCAAGCTCCAGCACGGTCGCGACCGTCAGCGCGTTGTGGGTGGCGAATTGCGGGAAGATGCGCGGCCGCAGACTCAAAAGCTTCGAAGCGCAGGCGACGTAGTTCAGATCCGTCATCGCCTTGCGCGTGAACACGGGATAGCCGTCCAGCCCGCGCTCCTGCGCGCGCTTGATCTCGGTGTCCCAATAGGCGCCCTTGACCAGCCGCACCATCAGCTGGCGGTCATGCGCGCGCGCCAGCGCGTCGACATAGTCGATCACGGCGCTCGCGCGCTTCTGATAGGCCTGGATCGCCAGCCCAAAGCCGTCCCAGCCGCTGAGCGAGGGGTCGGCGAGCGTCGCCGCGATCACGTCGAGCGACAGCYCCAGCCGGTCGGCTTCCTCGGCATCGACGGTGAAGTTCAGATCATGGGCCTTGGCGCGCTGCGCCAGATCGAGCAGCTGCGGCACCAGCTCGGCCATCACGCGCGCGCGGCTGATCGCCTCGAAGCGCGGATGCAGCGCCGACAGCTTGACCGAGATGCCGGGACGGTCGGGCAGGGGATGGTTGCCGGCCGCCTTGCCAATGGTCAGAATCGCGCTCGCATAGGCGTCGAAATAGCGCCTGGCGTCCGCCGCGGTGCGCGCGCCTTCGCCGAGCATGTCGAAGGAGTAGCGCGTCTTTTGACCGGAGCGCGGACGGCCTCGCTCCAGCGCCTGCTCGATGGTCTCGCCCAGCACGAAATGGTTGCCCATCAGCCGCATCGCCTGGCGCGTGGCGGTGCGCACCGCCGGCGCGCCCAGCCGCTTCACCAGCCGGCCGATGGTGCCGTCGGGCGTCTCGCCGGGCTGGATCACCCGCGCCGAGAGGCCGAGCGCCCAGGCCGAGGCGTTGACCAGGAAGGCGGTGGACTTGGTCTCGTGGTGGATGAAGTCGCCCTCGCCGAGCTTGTCCTCGATGAACTGGTCGGCGGTGCGCGCGTCGGGCACGCGGAGCAGCGCCTCGGCTAGCACCATCAGGGCGAGCCCCTCCTTGGTCGAGAGCGCGAACTCCCGCAGCATGTCCTCGACACCGCCAAGCCGGTCGTCGCGCTTGCGGATCGCCTCGATCAGCCGCGTCGCGGTGCGGTCGATCCGCGCCTCCTGCGGCGGGCCGAGATGCGAAGCCGGCAAGAGCCGCGCGGCAATCTCGGCATCATCGGGCGCGTAGGGGGCGGTGAAGGGCGGCGGGATGTTCGGCATGGCGTGTCCTGTGGCTGAAATCCAGGATAAGGCCCGCTAGACCGTAGTTCGATAGACAAATTAGTCATTTTGCCTTAGGAAATGAAGATCATTGCTATATTGGCCACATAAAATATGGAACTCGATCGAATTGACCGGAAGATCCTCTCAATTCTGCAGCAGGACGGGCGCATCGCCAATGTCGAGCTCGCCGAGCGCATCGGGCTGTCGCCGACCTCGGTCGGCGAGCGGCTGAAGCGGTTGCAGCGGGAGGGCTTTGTCGAGGGCTACGGCGCGCGGCTCAATCCGCACCGGCTCGGCCTGGGTCTTCTGGTGTTCGTCGAGGTGCTGCTCGACAAGACCACGCCGGACAATTTCGAGCGGTTCGCGCGCGCGGTGAAACTCGCACCCGAGGTGCTGGAGTGTCACATGGTTGCAGGAGGCTTCGACTATCTTGTGAAGGCGCGGCTTGCGGACATGACCGCCTATCGACGCTTCCTCGGCGAGACGTTGCTGTCGATGCCGGGCGTGCGCGAGACGCGAACCTATGCGGTGATGGAAGAGATCAAGCGCGACGCACCATTGCCGGTGGACTAACGAAGGGCCGTCGCGATTGTCATTGCTGTGGCGTTGAACGAGCGGTCTTCGCGGGAAAATAGCTCTCCGTGTGCAATCGCAACGCCCGTCGTCGAATGCACTGGCCGTCTTCTAAAATTTTTTTGGCCCGGCTCCCGGACAGATCCGGGAGGCAGCAAAGGCTGCCGGGCTTATACTTTGAGGTTCTCTGCGGAGGTCTTGCCCCGGTTTGCGATCTCTTCGTATTCCACCGTCTGTCCTTCGTTCAGGGACGACAGACCGGCTTTCTGCACTGCCGAGATATGCACGAACACATCCTTGCCGCCCGACGCAGGCTGGATAAATCCATAACCCTTCGTCGGGTTGAACCACTTGACCGTACCTTTAGCCATCACGTCTTCTCCGCGGGTCTTCCTCCGAGATCTCGAACCGCCAGTCCCCGCCAACCGGCCGGTTCGGTCCTAACAGGATACGCGGAATGTGGCCGGCTTGGTAGCTCAAACCATATCGGCATTTCGCCGAATTCCGCTCAACTTCGCAGCGTTTTTGCCGATTTTGCCCGTTTCGCGGTCAATTGATCGGCACGCCGCGCGCCATCCGTCAATAAGTCGCGGCCAGATAATCGACGATCTTGCCGACATCGGCATCGTCGATCGGGGCGCCATAGACCTTGATCATCTTGGTCACCTCGGCCTGCCAAAAACCTTTCTTGTCCTTCATCGGCGGCTGCGTGTTGACGTAATCGGCCGAGTGGCAGGCGCTGCAATTGCCCTGCACGACCTCGAGATTGGGGCCCGGCTTGAAGGCGGCGACCTCGTCGGGCGTCTTGTAGTTGAGCGGCGCTGCAAGGGCCGAACCGACCATTGCGGCGACGGCGAGTGAGATGGCGAGGAGAACGGTGCGCTGCATGATCATTCTCCCTCAGGCCACGGTGACGCGGACGGTTTCGACGACGTTGCGTAGATAACCCGCCGGGTTCCAGCGTGGCGCATCCGGCTGGGTCTCGCCGCCATTGCCGGTGGCGCGCACCTTGAGCTCGTGGGCGCCCGCCGCGAGCTTCACCGGCAGCTTCCATTCACGGAATGAGTATTTGCCGAGATCCTTGCCGAGCTTGGCGCTGACCCAGGTCTTTCCGCCGTCGGTGGAAACCTGGACGTCCTTGATGCCCTTGCCGCCGTCGAAGGCGATGCCGCGCAGCGTCGTGCCGCCGGCCTTCAGCTTGGCGCCATCGGGAACGCTGGTGATGAAGGATCGGATGGTGAAGCGGTTGATCGGGATCGTCGCCTTCGGCGCGGTGCCCGGTTCGACCGCATTGTTCGGCGTGTCCGGAATGCGATAGGCCGACTTCATCCAGAAGCCGTCATAGACATTGTCGATGACGGTGATCTCGTTGAGGTGCTTGACCCAGTAGGTGCCGTAATAGCCGGGCACGATCAGGCGCAGCGGAAAGCCGTTGAGGAACGGCAGGTCCTCGCCGTTCATGCCATAGGCCAGCATCACCTCGCCGTCGGTGGCGTGCTCGAGATCGAGCGCCTTGACGAAATCGGGCGTCTTGTCGCTGACGGGGCCGTCCATGCCGTTGAAGGTGACCTGCTTGGCGCCGCTCTGCACGCCCGCCATCTCCAGCACGGCCTTCAGCGGCACGCCGCGCCAGCGCGCATTGCCCATGGCGCCATTGGCGAGCTGGCCACCGGCGACACGCGGCTCGGAGAAGCCGCGGCTGTTGCCGGAGCACTGATTGACGGCGACGATCTCGGTCGCCTTCATTTTCCTGATGTCCTTGAGCGACAGCTTGAGCGGCTTGTCGACCTTGCCCTTGACCTCGAGCGTGAACTTGTCGGGATCGAGATTGTAAGGCAGGTCCGAGAGGTGATAGCGCACGAAGAACGCGTTATTCGGCGTGATCGGACCGTCGTTGAAGATCGCGAACGGCGTCTCGAGCTGCGGCGGCCGGCTGGTCAGGCCGATCATCGGCCGCTTCTGCGGATATTTCACCAGCGGCCGCTCGCCATTGGCGAAGGGAAGCGTGACGGTGTCGAGTGCCAGCGCCCTGGTGGAATTCAGTGTGGCCGCCATAGCGGCAAGGCCCGCTCCTTTGAGCAGGTCGCGTCGATCGAACATTCTCGTCTCCTCCCGGAGCTTTTCGTTGGACCGCAGTCATCACCGCGATCCCGCGCTCATCTGTCGCAACGATCGAGATGAAGTCAATTCGTGCTTTCGCAGCAGGCCCATGTCGCTGCGTTGCAGCAAGCCGGTGTTACGTTCGTAACGAGATTGCCGAGCTGTAGCCGCAGTGACAGTGCACTCCCTCGCCCCGCCTGCGGGGAGAGGGGTGGGGTGAGGGGGAGTCTCCGCGAGCGAGGTGAGAGTTGGATTCGCGGAGGCTCCCCCTCACCCGGAATCCGCGCTGCGCGCGCATTCCGACCTCTCCCCGCTTGCGGGGAGAGGTGAAGAATCAGGCCGCGACGCGCTCGCTTCGGTCAACCAGCGCCGACAGCTGCCTCGTGTCCGCAACGACGCGCACGGCCAGGGGCTCGTCGCGGCCGCGGATCGCGACCTCCTGCTGCGGCAGCGCATCGTCGGCAAGGCCCGCGGTGCGGCGGACCTCCTCCGAGACGATCGCTTCGCAGGCCAGCGTCTTGGTCATGTCCTGGAGGCGGGCCGCGACATTGACGGCATCGCCGAGCGCGGTGAAGACGATGTGATCGCGATAGCCGATATCGCCGATGATCACCTCGCCGCCGTGAATGCCAATGCCGAAGCGGATCGGCTGGCGGAGATCGTGGCTCAGGAGCTCGTTGAGCTCGTCGATATGCGTGGCGATGCCGGCGGCAGCCTTCAGCGCTTGTCGGCAGGCGGTCTCCGGATCGGCTGACAGCCCGAACAGCGCCAGCATGCCGTCGCCGACGAACTGGTTCGGCTGGCCGCCATTCTCGATCACGGCCCGCGAGACGGCGCCGAGGAAGCGGTTGACGATGAAAACGGTGTCGAATGGCAGCCGCTTCTCGGCAAGCTGCGTCGAACCGCGCATGTCCACGAACAGGCTGACGAGGTAGCGCTCCTGGCCGATTCTGGCTGATGTCGAGGCCTGTCCGTCCGCCGAATGCGTGTGGGGCGTGAAGAGCTGGAAGAAGGAGAGGTCGGAGTCCGGCCGCAGCTGGCAGGCAAGCCGGATCGAGGGATCGGCGGTGCCGACGCGCGCGAGCACGAAGGCCTCGCGCTGCGACGGCACGGGCAGGGCGGCATGATCGCCGATGATGCGGATGCGGCAGGTCGAGCAGCGGGCGCGGCCGCCGCAGACGCTGGCATGCGGCACATTGTGGCGCAGGCTCGCCTCCAGCACGGAGAGACCCTTCGGCACGCGCACCGTCTTGCCGTTGCCGTAGGACAGCGCGATCATGCCGCGGCGCCGCTCGCGCAAGGCGCGCACGCCGCGTGCCGCCAGCGCCAGTCCGAGCAGGCCGACATAGCCGATGGTGAGGCCGCCGGTGATGCGGTCGAGCGTCGCGGCTTCCGCGGTCGAGCCGAGCTGGCGGCGGGTGAGATTGTGCGTGCGCCATTCGCCGTCGTCGACCTCGATCTGGACACTGCGTCCGCCCTGGTAGACGCCGAGCAGCGACAGCGTCGGGATCAGCACGGCGGCGGCGAGCAGATAAGGCGCGGCGCGCGCGAAGAACGGTTTCAGGCGCAGCCAGAAATAGATGCCGATGCAGCCATGGACCCAGGCGATGATCAGCAGGATCGTCATGGTCCAGATGCGGTTCGAGGTGACGAAGAACAGATAGAGTTCCTGCGGATAGAGTTTCTGGTGCCCGTACAGCGTGTAGCCGAGCCGGACGCCGATCACATGGGCCATGACGAGGGCGGGGATGCTCAAGCCAAGCACGAGCTGGAGCGGCTCGATCGTCCGCCAGCGGAACTGGCGGCGTTGATAGAGCGCGTAGATGCCGAGCCCCATATGCGTGAGCGCGGCCGTATAGAACACGATCGCGATGGGGAGGAACCGCCAGAACGCCGTGTGATAGTAGACCCCGATCTCCATGGCATCGACCGAGATGTTGCCGAGCGCATGGTTGAGGAAATGGCTCACCACGTAGGAGAACAGGATGACGCCGCAGACCAGCCGAACCTGCCGCATGCTGGTCGCGCGGGACAGTTCGGACAATCGTGAGGATGCAGTGGCCATGATTCAGTTTGTATCAGTTCATGAAGGAGAACAGCCAGCGTAGCGTTTAATTCCAGGGGCGGACAGCTGGCCTGATCACATGCGCGGCAAGGTTACCGAACCGTAGGGTGGGCAAAGGCGCGCGCCACACCCACCGCTGTCGTCCCGGACAAGCGGCGCGCCGATCCGGGATCCATAGCCACAGGATCGGATTTGACGAAGACTCGTGGTTACCAGTTCGCGCCACGACTCCTCCCTGTGGCTATGGGTCCCGGGCTCGCGACTTCGTCGCGCCCCGGGACGACACCGGTGTTTGCGGCACCACCCCCTGCATTGACTCCCCCTCCCAGGTTGGCGAAAAGCGCGGCCGTGACGACAGCCCCTGATATGACCGTGTCCCCAGCCGGCGCCGCGCGCCGACCCCTCGTTATGGCCGTGCTCGTCATTGCCGCGATGACGCTGCTGCGGATCGTCTACGCCTCCGCGATCGAGCTGCGCACCGACGAGGCCTATTACTGGACCTGGTCGAAGGAGGCAGCGCTCAGCTTCCTCGATCATCCCCCCATGATCGCCTGGTTCATCCGTTTTGGCACCGCGATCTTCGGCGACACCGTGCTCGGCGTCCGCTTCGGCGGCATCGTCGCGATGCTGGTGACGCAGCTGCTGCTCGCCGACATGGTCCGCCGCCTCACTCATGATGCGCGCGCCATCATGTTCGCGGTGCTGATGCCGGAGGCTGCGCTCTATTACGGCCTGCTGATGGCCAAGGTCGCGCCGGACGTTGCCATGATCCCGTTCGTGGTGGTGATGATGTGGGCCCTGGTGCGGCTCGCGCAGGGCGGCGACGGACGCTGGTGGCTGGCGGCGGGCCTGTTCGCCGGGCTGTCGATGCTGTCGAAATTCACCGCGATCATGTTCGCGCCGGCGGTCGCCGCGTTTCTGCTGGTGCCGGATTGGCGCTGGCGCTGGCTGCGCAGTCCTTACCCCTATCTCGCGGTGCTGATCGCGATCGCCGTGTTCTCCCCGGTGCTGATCTGGAACGCGCAGCACGACTGGGCCTCGTTCCGTTTCCAGGGCGTGCGGGCCACTGCCAATTACGGCATCTCGCTGCGCACCATCGGCGACTACATCGGCCTGCAATTCGGGCTGGTCGGCTTCGTCATGCTGCCGGTCGTGCTGTCAGGCCTCGTGATGACGGCGTGGCGCGGCTATCGCACGCGCGAGCCGGTCGCGATCCTGCTGTCGACCGCGGTGCTGGTGCCGTTCCTCTATTTCTTCTTCAAGTCGACGACGCTCAGGGTCGGCGACACCTGGCCGATGTTCATGTGGCCGGTCGGCTTTGCCGCCGCTGCGGTCAACCTCGTCATGCTGTCGCACGAGCACTGGTCGGCGCGGATGATCCGCTCGAGTATCTTCTGGCTCAACACGGCGGTCGTCACGGGGATCGCCTTCGTCGTCATCGTATTCCTGTACTACGTCGCCGCGCCCTGGAACCTACTCGGCAAGATCGATCCGATCGGCGCCGAAGCCGGCTACGAGCAGATCGCGGCGCGTGCGCAGGCTGCGCTCGACGAGACCGGCGCGACCTGGATCGCGACCACGGACTATCGCACCTACGCGATGATGCGCTGGCTGTTCAGGGGCCGCGTGCCCGTCGTCGAGATCAACGAACGCGGCCGCTTCCAGGATTTTCGCGATCCCGGCATGGATCGGATCAGCGGGCATGCGGGCATCTATGTCGGGCGAGAGCCGGACAATCGCGCACCGGTGTGGGGATCGATCCCTGCGAAGCGCGAGCAGCTCGGCCAGGTCGAACGTCGGTGGCGCGGCGTTCTGACGGATACCTACGTGATTGAGAAGCTCACCGGCTGGACGCCGGAACTCTCGCCGCCAACGGATTCGCCGCTGTTTCAATGGCGGGTGCTGGCGGGGGAATTCGAGAAACGTACGCTCGCCTAACGAGGCACCCTTCTTCCCTTCTCCCCTTGTGGGGGCCCAAATGCAAACGAGGCCACGCGTTGAAGCGGCCTGGCGTGGCATGAGAACAACATACAAACAGAAATCTGAGCTGATCGCTTAGCTGCAACCAGCATTTTTCCCGACATTCACAGGCCGCCATCCCAGATTACCACCCGCTCAGGCATTTAAGCCACTAAGCTGGAGCTATCGTGACGAAGCATATTTTCTCTTATTGATATTATCTACGGGGATAGGACATGTTTGATGTCTATCGCAATGGCAAGCGGGACTTCCTCGTCGTCAGCAACGGCTCTCCGATGCCCGCGCTCTACTCTTCCAACAAATGGCGCAAGAGCAGAGCGAGAGTTCTCAAGGTCAGCGACGAGATCAGGGCAGCCGTCCAGGAGCGAGGTTATTATCTTGGCAGCGTGCGGGTGACCAAGAAGGACCTGATCCACACCGAGTGCACCGTTGTYGATACGACACCGGGCAATCTCTGAACATCCGGCCGACTAGGCCGGCAACCGCGCCAGCCCGGCCTCAATCACGACGATGTCTTCCTCGATCTGCCGGATCGTACTCCTGCAGTCGATCCCGGTACATGCATCGAGATCTGCGATAAGTTTGCGACGCTGTGTTCGAAGCTCATCAAGAGCTGCTTGGTCCCTGAGGGAAACGTAGCCCTCCACGATCAGCTCAATTGCACCTGCCACCATCAAACTCCCCACGCCTTGTTAGCCCCGGCAAGGCACTCCCGACCAGCCGAGGATCGAGCGTGCCAATTGGTTACGCGGCTCAATCCCGCGCACTGAGTTCTTCCAGAACAACGCGCCTCCGCAACTCGTGCGCAGCAGCGGTCAAACGAGACCCTGCGATCAGCCCGAGCCGCCTCAATCTTGGCAGAGCGACGGGGTCGCACAGCTCGATGGAGAGCCCGGCGCCCAATATCGCAATGGCGCGTTGCTCCTCCGCGTCGAGATCAGTCCATGGGATGCCCTTCATCACCGGCCTCAAATCGTCCAGTGCACCTCAAAATCCAAACGCGCGCCTGATATGCCGCAGCATATCCATGGCCGCGTCGGTGTACCGGCCGTTGGTCAGGTATCGATCCAGTTGCAGTGTGCTGATCAGCGCCACAAGCGCTGCCATTAAGCCCTTAAACATTGGGCCTCTCCTGAAAGAGACCGCCAACCGGGCGTGTCGAAATATTGAGCCGTTCTCAGAATGCGCGCCGCATATGGCGGCCTAATATGCAAATGGTGACATTGACTGGTAACCAGTTTCTTAACGGGCTGATGCGCCGTGGATGGGGCGGCCAGAGGCTGACTTGAAAGCGGCGACTTGAATTGCCGCTTCCTTGTGCTCAGTTGCCATTAACTGCGGCACATAATCCTCCAATACTCGAAAGGGCTAACTCGATAGTTCGCTTGCGAGGTGCGGCTTGACTGAGCAACGTCATTTTACCGGACAATTGCCCTTTAACCCCGTCCGGGTCTGCCTCAGATCAGCCGGCGAGGGATGATATTCCGCTCGTTGGCTCGATTGGGTGGCATCAGCTGCTCGGAGCCTTTCGTGTGGTCCTTTGCTGTTGCGGCACTGTTCCTGGCGCTGTTGGTGTTTGGTGCGGTCGGGTTTATCATTGTCAGCTTCGACTTTCCCGATGAACCGCGAGCTTAAGCTTCGCTCTTTCAGACGGCGCGCCATGGGTCGGTCCGGCGAATGGCGCGAACGATGGCGCGGATAGCGCCGCTACTCCTCGTCCTTCTTCCGCAGCAGATCCGTCGCGAGGTCCGACAGTTTTGGCGGCGGCAGCGCCGCGAACGGCAGCGGCCGCGTCACGTCGATCGCGGCCAGACCCAGCCGCGCGGTCAGCAATCCGTTCAGCACACCTTCGCCAAGCCGCTGAGACAGCTTTGCCGCAATCCCATGGCCCAGCATCTGCTGCACCAGGCTGTCGCTCGCGGCCATGCCGCCGGTGATGGCGAGATGGGCGATCACGTGGCGGAGCAGGCGGATCATGCCGAGCGCGCCGGGGCGGCCGCCATAGAGAAAAGCGAGCTGACGGATCAGGCGCAACGCGGCCACGAACACGAACAATACGTCGATCGCCGCGCGCGGCGAAACTGCGGTCACGATCGAGACCTTTTGTGCGGCCGACGACACCAGCCGCCGCGCTTCCGCGTCCAGCGGCGACATCAGTTCGCGCTCGGCAAGCCGGATCATGTCGGCGCCGTCGATGATATCGCCGGTGTGGCTTTCCAGCGTGGCGCGCGCGCGGGCGAGCTGCGGGTTCTGGTGCGCGATCTTCAGCAGGTCCTGCACGATCACGCGGCTCTCCTTGCGATCGTCGCTGGCAAGGACCGCGGCGGCGCGCGCATGCAGCTTCTCGATGGTTGCAAGGCGCGCCAGCCCGAAGGCCTCGCGCCCGATCACCACCGCGAGCGCCAGTGCGGTGACGAAGGCGAATGCGAGGCCGACGAAGCCGAGCGTTTCGCTGCGCGCAAACAGATCCTCGATCAGACGGACCACGCCGAGCCCGGTGCCGAGCAGCGTCAGCCCGCCGAGCCCGGACCAGAACAGCGTGCCCCAGGGAAAGCCGCGCCGCGCCGGAAGCGCGGCCTCGATCGGCACCGGCAATGCCTGCGGATCGTGCTCCGGCGTGATCTGGATCGTGGCGCGTCCGAGCCGGCTGGTCTCGTCGGCTTCGGTGACGACGACGCCGGGATCGTCGAGCCGGAACGTCGCCGGCCGCCGCGGCTTGGATCGATCGTTCATGACAGCTTGTCTCCGATCAGGAACTGCAGGGCACGGTCGAGGCGGATGTGTGGCAGCGCCGGCTCGTCATTGCCCTCGCGTTCGAGCTTTGGCGGACGGAAGCGCAGGAAGCGAAAATCGCTCTTCTCGGCGGCCTCGGTCGCGAGGCCCCGGAACGCGCCGGTGCCGTTGAACAGCGGCTCGGGGTCCTGCGGCAGGTCACCCGGAAAGGTCGCAACCTCCGTGTTGCCGTCAAAGAACTCGCCGCCGGCGCTTTCGCCGGCCGCTGGCGTTCCCAGGATCGACGGCAATTTGTCGCGGCCATGCGCGACCTGGGCCTCGCGCGTGGCGCGAACTGCGGCGAGCGCCACCACGTCGATCTCCGCGCCGGTATCTTCCGCGCGCACCACCGCGCGGGTGACGGCGCGGCGCAGCACCGCCTCGAGCCGGTCGTGACTGGAATGATGCAGATGGTCCGCCTTGGTCGCCGCGAACAGGATGCGGTCGATACGCGGCCGGAACAGGCTGGAGAGGAACGTGCTGCGGCCGATGCGGAAGCAGTCGAGAATTCCGGCAAGCGCGGCTTCGAGATCGTGCAGCGCTTCGGGGCCGGAGTTGAACGCCGCGAGCGCATCGGCCAGTACGATCTGGCGATCGAGCCGGGCAAAATGATCATGGAAGAACGGCCGCACCACGACGTCCTTGTAGGCCTCGAAGCGGCGGACCATCATCGCCCACAGCGAGCCGTCCGGTGCCTGGCCGCCCACAGGCACGTCGAGCGGCGCAAAAGTCAGCGCCGGCGTGTCGGCGAGATTGCCGGGCATCAGGAAGCGGCCGGGCGGCAGCAGGCTCATCGCGAAGCGCTCGTCGCGGCAGGCGCGCAAATAGCCGGTGAAGAGCTTTGCCGCCGTCAGCGTCGCCTGCTCGTCCTCGCGCGCCTCGGGCTTGAGCGTCGCGAGATGCGCGTGCCAATCCCCCGCAAGATGCGCGCGCGGCGCCTCGCGCGACAGCGCGAGGCTTTCGGCTGACCATTGCTCATAGCTCTTCTGGAGCAGCGGCAGGTCGAGCAACCACTCGCCGGGATAATCGACGATGTCGAGCGTCAATGTGCGATCGGCGCCGTTCTGGCGCTGATAGTCGATGACGAGCCTGAGTTCGCTGATGTCGACGGTCGAGTTCGGCCAGCGCCGCTCCTCGAGCAGCGCGCGCAAATGGTTCTCATAGGCGAAGCGCGGCACGGCGTCGTCCGGCTGCGGCGCCAGATGCGCCCGCGCGATCCGGCCCGAGGCATAGGCCTCGAACACCGGAAAGCGGCCGCCACGGGTGAGGCCGTGGATCAGCGCGGTAATGAATACGGTCTTACCGGCCCGTGACAGGCCGGTGACCCCGAGACGCACCGTCGGGTTGAAGAAGTGCTCACCATAGTCGATCAGCGCCCTGGCCGACAGCCGCGCTTCTTCGACCATATCCTGGAAACTGAATGCCATATGAACGTGATTGATCTCGGGGCGGGCGGAACAGTGAAGCCGTTCACAAAAGTGGCAATTGCGTAGGGAAAATCAAGCTTCATACTTCCACCGCCTTTGTCGGCAAATCAGCCGTTTGAACGATGCGCCGATCGCGAAAGACCCTACAAGAGGGCATTGTCTTAGCCTTGCGGATTGCCATGACCGTCTTCCAGCTGAAACAGCTTGCATCCACCTCCGTCCACGCCGCGGCCGACGCGATCGGCTGGAACTACGACCGTGCCGAATTGATCGCGGACGGCGTGATCCACGCGATCGGCGTGTTCTGCGGCATCGTCGCCGCCACGGTCCTGGTGGTGCTGACGGCGGTTTATGCCGACGCCACCAACATCGTCGGGGTCTCGATCTATGTCGCCGGCCTGCTCTCGATGCTGGTGCTGTCGGCGACCTATAATCTCTGGCCGGTCTCGCCGGCCAAATGGCTGCTGCGGCGATTCGACCATTGCGCGATCTATCTGCTGATCGCGGCGACCTATACGCCGTTCATCCTCGAGGTGAGGGACAGTGTGTTCGCGCTGGTGCTGCTCGGTGGCGTCTGGTGCGTCGCGATCCTGGGTATCGTGCTGAAACTTCTCTACCCCGGCCGGTTCGACCGCGTCGCAGTCGGAATCTATCTCGCGATGGGCTGGAGCGGCGTGATGGTCTACGACGCCGTGGTCAAGGCGCTGCCTGCGCTGGTGCTGGGCTTCATCCTTGCGGGCGGCCTGCTCTACAGCTTTGGCGTGATCTTCCATGCCTGGCGGCGGCTGCGCTTCCAGAATGCGATCTGGCACGGCTTTGTCTTGGCCGGCGCGGCGTGCCATTATACCGCGGTGCTCGACCTCGTGTTGAGCTGAGCAAGATCCGCGAAGCGGAATAAGCGAAGCGGTATAAGATAGCGAAGCGCTATCCGAAAAGAGAAGCGCTACAAGACAAAGAGGAGACGTCGCATGCAGGTGACCGGCAAGGTCGTGGTCGTCACGGGCGGCGCAAACGGCATCGGCAAGGCGCTGTGCGAGGCCTTCCACAAGGCGGGTGCCGCCAAGGTCGTCGTCGCGGACATGGACGCCGCCAATGCAAGAGCCGTCGCCGCCACGGTGGATGGCGCGGCCTTCAGATGCGACGTCGCGCAGGAAAAAGAGATCGCCCACGTCATCGAGGAGACCGAACGGCAGTTCGGCCCGATCGAATTGTTCTGCTCCAATGCCGGCATCGGCGGCGGCTTCGATCCGATGTCGGTCAATGCCGGCGGCGCCTCCGACGAGCCGTGGCAGCGGAGCTGGGCGATCCATGTCATGGCCCATGTCTATGCGGCGCGGTATCTCATTCCCCGCATGAAGGCGCGCGGCGGCGGATATTTTCTCAATACGATTTCGGCGGCAGGTCTGCTGTCGCAGGTCGGAAGCCCCGCTTACTCCACCACCAAGCACGCCGCGGTCGGCTTTGCCGAAAACCTCGCGATCTCGCACAAGGCCCACAACATCAAGGTGTCGATCCTCTGCCCGCAGGGCGTCGACACCAACATGCTGCGCTCGATCCCGAAGGGCCCGCAATCCGGCGACGGCGATCTCACGCCGGAGCAGGTCGCGAAAGACGTGCTCGCCGGCCTCGAGCAGGAGACGTTCCTGATCCTGCCGCACCCCCAGGTGCTCGGTTACATGCGCAAGAAGACCGAGAATTACGACCGCTGGATCGGCGGCATGGCCAAGATCCAGGCCAAGATGCGGGAGGAGTTCGGGAAGTAGGGTAGGCTGGTGCCACCCGCACCGCTGTCATTCCCCGCGGAAACGGGGCATCCAGTACGCCGCGGCCTGTCGAGGAATCACAGCCGTCTCTGGAATACTGGATCGCCCGCCTTCGCGGGCGATGACACTGAGAATACGGCTACGCCGCCGACTCCCCCTCATCCTCCATGCGGCTCTGCCGCAGCGCCCGGGCATAGAGCATCATGCCCTCGCGCACCGTGCGCTGCTCGGCCTCTGTCAGCGCGGCCAGCGCGCCGCGCACCTGCTGGCGTCCGAACGCGTGCAGCGCCTCCAGCGTGCGCCGGCCCTTCGCCGTCAGCGACAAGAGCTTGCTGCGCGCGTCGGCTTCATCAGGCGTCTCCCGCAGCTCGCCGCAATCGACCAGCTTGCGCACCAGGCGGCTGACGCTGGATTTCTCCAGCCGCAGGAAATCGCCGAGGTCGCCTGAGTTCATCGGGCCGCGGATGCCGATCTCCAAAATGGTGTGCACCGCCGAGGGCGGATAGTCCGAGGCCGCCACCGTCGCATCCATGAAGCCGAGCTCCCGCACCATCAATCGCGAGGCGGCGCGGATGTCGTCGATCAGCGCAAGCTCGGCCATCTTGACTCCCGGCATATAGTTGTATCATACAACTATATGCGCGCAACGTCGCGCGCAAGCGTTTTGGAGTGAGCCATGAGCGGAACTGTGCCGGCCGGGATGCGGATGAGAGGCAAGGTCTGCCTCGTCACGGGCGGCGGCAGCGGCATCGGCCGCGCCACGGCGCTGCGGATGGCCTCGGAAGGTGCGGAGGCGATTGTTGTCGCGGGACGGCGGGAGGCCGAAATCAAGGACACCGCCGCAGCGTGCCGGGAGCTCGGCGCTGACGCGATCGCGATCCAAACCGACATCACGCAAGAGGATGACGTCGAACGGCTGGTTCGCACGGCGGTCGAGCGCTGCGGCCGGCTCGATGTCGCCTTCAACAATGCCGGATTCCAGGAGCGCCGCGCGCCGCTGGAAGAGCAGGGCACGGAGATCTACGACACGGTGTTCGACACCAATGTCCGTGCGCTGTTCCTGTGCCTGCGCCATCAACTGCCGGCGATGCTGGCGCAGGGCCGCGGCAGCATCGTCGTCAACGCCTCCGTCAGCGGCGTGCGCAATCCCAATCCCGGCTTCTCGCTCTACTCGGCCTCGAAGGCGGCGGCGATCTCGCTGACACGCTCGGCCGCGATGGAGAACGCCCCGCGCGGCATCCGCATCAACGCCATCGCGCCCGGCCGCGTCGTCACCGACATGATGCTGCGCGCCGGCGTCGGCGATGTCGCAACCGTCAGTGCGGGCCTGCCGCTGCGGCGGATGGGGAGCCCGGAGGAAGTGGCGGAGGCCGTGGTGTGGCTGTCGTCCGACGCGTCGTCGTATGTCGTTGGCCACGTGCTCGCGGCGGACGGGGGATTTTTGGCGTCGTGATGTCGTAGTCGTAGTTCGTAGCCCGGATGGAGCGCAGCGTAATCCGGGTCGACTCGCTTGTGCCACGATTCCCGGATTTCGCTTCGCTCCATCCGGGCTACGCGCCCCCCTAATGCTTCTGCCCGTACAGCACCGGCACCGCCGAATCCACGACGACCTCGACGAGGCTCGTCCCCTCGAACGCCATTCCGCGCTTGAGCGCCTCGCCCAGCTCCGCGGCCTTGCTCACCCGCACCGCATGGCAGCCCATGCCCTCGGCGAGCCTGACGAAATCGATCCCCGGCAGCTCCAGCCCCGGCACGTTCCTCACCTGCATCACCTGGCTGAACGAGCGCATCGCGCCGTAGCCGGAATTGTTGATGACGACGATGGTCAGCGGCAGTTTTCGTTGCGCGGCGGTCCACAGCGCCTGGATCGAATACATCGCCGAGCCGTCGCCGATCAGGCACACCGTCCGCTGCTTCGGCTTGCCGAGCGCCATGCCGACCCCCGCGGGCAGGGAGTAACCGAGGCCACCGCTCGCCATGGTGTAGAAACTGTCCTGGCCGCGCATCGGCATGAACTTCTGCATCGCCGGTCGGTGCGAGGGCACTTCCTCGACCAGCGACGCGTCATCCGGCATCGCCTGCGACAGCGAATGCAGCAAAAATTCGACCGGCAGCGGGTCGGCGGCCTGCGGCGCCGACGGCAGCGTGCGGCCTTTCGGCGTCGCGCGTTTGCTCTCCGGCAGCAAGTCGAGCAGCAGGCTCAGCGCCGGCTTCATGGTCGCGATGATGCTGGTGCCGACCGGCGTCACCGCCGCCGCGTCCGGATCGTCGGTGATCTGAAAAATCGTCGCGCCGCCATCGAAGATCGCGGCATGGCCTTCGACATGGAAGGTGAACACCGGCGCGCCGATGACGACGACGAGATCGTGCTCGCGCAGCGCATCGGACAGCTGCGCCGGCGAGGCGTGCAGGAACCCCGCGAATTGCGGATGACGCTCGGGGAACGAGCAGCGCGCGGAGAACGGGCTGACCCAGACGCTGGCCTTGGCTTTCTCGGCCACGCGCACCATCAAATCGACCGCGCCGGCGCGGTCGATGCCGGGGCCGACCACGAGGGCAGGGTGTTTTGCTGAGCCGAGCGCGGCGACGAGCGCCTTCATCGCGTCCGGCTCGGGCCCGATCTCGCGGCTGACCTTGCGCGCCTCGACCGGTGCGGTCGCATGCGCCCAGTCGTCGATCGGGATCGACACGAAGGTCGGCCCGCAGGGCGGCTGCATCGCGGTGTAATAGGCCCGCGCGATCGCGGCCGGAACGTCCTCGGGCCGGGCCGGCTCGACGCTGTATTTGACGTAAGGCCGCGGGAATTCCGAGGCGCGCTCGGCATAGAGGAACGCCTGCAAGGGCAGGATCGAGCGCGCCTGCTGGCCCGCGGTGATCACGAGCGGCGTCTGGTTGCGGTGCGCGGTGTAGATATTGCCGAGCGCGTTGCCGACGCCGGCCGCCGAATGCAGATTGACGAAGCCGGCATTGCGCGTCGCCTGCGCGTAACCATCGGCCATGCCGACGGCGGAGGCTTCCTGCAGCGCCAGCACGTAGTCGATGTCATCAGGCCAGTCGCTCAGGAACGGCAGTTCGGTCGAACCGGGGTTGCCGAACACCCTGTCGATGCCCAGCGAGCGCAGCAGATCGAGCGTCGCCTGCTTCACGGTGACGGACTTGCTGCCGCTCTTGCCGTTCTTGGACATGGTTTCCGTCCCCTGTAAATTCCTCATCCTGAGGAGCGCGGAACGCGCGTCTCGAAGGATGAAGGCCCGGCTGGTGGCCTCGCCCTTCGAGACGCGCGCGAAGGGGCGCGCTCCTCAGGGTGAGGGTCTAATAGCGGTGCCTACCACACCGCCGCGCCCTTCATCGTCGGCTGTCCCTCCGCATTCGCGGTCCACAGCTCCATTCCCGCCTCGGTCTCGTTGGCGTTGATGGAGAACTCGGTGCCCTCGAACAGCGGCTGCACGCCGCGATAGGTGAATTTCTTCGGTGCCTTGCCGTCGTGCAGCTTCGCCGCCATCTCCACGATCAGCGACGCCTGCAGCGGCCCATGGAAGATCAGGCCCGGATAGCCCTCGACCTTGGTGACGTAGTCACGGTCGTAATGGATGCGGTGACCGTTGAAGGTCAGCGCGGAATAACGAAACAGCAGCACGGGATCGGACACATGCGTCTCGCGGTGCTGCGCCTTCGGCGGCGGGGGCGGGGCCTTGGCGCCGGCGGGCGCGCTGCTCGTCATCTCGCGATAGACGATGTCCTGCCGCTCGCGGATGGCAATGCCCCGCGGCGAGGAGATGCTGTGCTCGACCGAGACGAAGCACAGCGTGCCGGTCGTGCCCGATTTCACCTGCACGTCGGCGATGCGCGAGGTCCGCGTCGATTCATCGCCGACGCGCAGCGGCTGCAGGAATTCGATCTCGCCGCCGGCCCACATCCGGCGCGGCAACGGCACCGGCGGCAGGAAGCCGCCGCGGGTCGGATGGCCGTCGGGGCCGAGCATCGACATCGGAAACACCGGCTGCGCCAGGCACCAATGCACCGTGAACGGCGCGGCATCGCCCGCTTTGGGCTCGCCGACCTCCTGGAACAGGGTCGCGCGCAGGCCCTTCACGAGCTGCGCGGTGACGATGTCGGTGGCCTCGGTGCTGCGGCCGATCCATTGCCGCAAGTGGTCGATGTCGAGCTTCTCGGTCATGACGCCTCGCTCTTGTTATGACTTCCTGGCCGGCCGCTCGCCGATGGCGGGCACAGCGCCGTAAGCGCGGGTCTCGCCGACGATGATCGGCGCCGGCGCGGGATAGCTGACACGTCCCTGCGGCGTGTCGACCTCGATGCGGCGCAGATGCGGATGATTGGTGAGGTCGGCCATGGTGTTGACCTCGGCAAAGGCGATGTCGGCGTCCGACAGCCGCTTCAACAGCTCGTCGCGCGTCATCTTGCCGAAGATATCTGCGACCGTCGTGTCGGTGAAATCGCGGTTGCGCACGCGCTCGACCATGTTGGCGACGCGCGGATCGGCCGGCAAATCGGGCTGGTCTAGCACCTTGACGCAGAGCGTCTTCCACTCGCGCTCGCTCTGGATCGAGATCAGGATGTCCTTGCCGTCCTTCGAGGTGAACACGCCGTAGGGCGCGATCGAGGGATGGCGCAGGCCCATCCGCTTCGGCGGATTGCCGGCTTCGGAATTGAGCAGCGGCACGGTGCACCAGTCGGCCATCACGTCGAACATGGAGATGCGGATGTCACAGCCCTTGCCGGTGCGCCCGCGCGCGATCAGCGCTTCCAGGATCGCCGCATGCGCGGTGGCGCCGGTCGCGACGTCGACGATCGACATGCCGACTCGCGAGGCTCCATCAGGGTTGCCGGTGATCGAGGCAAGGCCGCTCTCGGCCTGGATCAGCAGGTCATAGGCCTTGCGGTGGGCGTAGGGGCCTTCGTCGCCATAGCCGGTGATCGTGCACGAGATCAGCTTCGGATAGTCCTTCAGCAGCCGTTCGCGCGAAAAGCCGAGCTTGTCCATCGAGCCCGGCTTGAGATTCTGGATCAGCACGTCCGCGCTCGCGATCAGTTTCTCGAGCTCGGCGCAGCCTTCTTTCATTGCGAGATCGACCACCGCCGATTGCTTGCCGCGGTTGAGCCACACGAAATAGCTGCTCTGGCCCTTGGCCGCCGCGTCATAGCCGCGAGCGAAATCGCCTTCGGGCCGCTCGATCTTGATCACCTCCGCGCCGGC
The DNA here is from genome assembly GCF_052114925.1 of Bradyrhizobium sp. 2TAF36. Lineage (NCBI taxonomy): Bacteria > Pseudomonadati > Pseudomonadota > Alphaproteobacteria > Hyphomicrobiales > Nitrobacteraceae > Bradyrhizobium > Bradyrhizobium sp. 2TAF36. The sequence goes on from NZ_JBFRFR010000004.1 coordinate 139,384, forward strand.
GTCTGCCAGCCGCGACGAGCAGAACGGCGCCGCGACCGCCTGCTCGACCGCAATCACCCTGATCCCGTCCAATGCTCCCATGACGCGACCTCAGTACGAGCGGGGCATGCCGAGCACGTGCTCGGCGACGTAGGACAGCACGAGGTTGGTCGAGATCGGCGCCACCTGGTAGAGCCGCGTCTCGCGGAATTTGCGCTCGACGTCGTACTCCTCGGCGAAGCCGAAGCCGCCATGGGTCTGGATGCAGGCGTTTGCCGCTTCCCACGACGCATCGGCCGCCAGCATCTTGGCCATGTTGGCCTCCGCGCCGCAGTCGAGCCCGGCCTCGTATTTGCGCGTCGCTTCCTTCACCATCAGCTCGGCCGCGCGCATCGAGGCGTAGGCCTTGGCGATCGGAAACTGAATGCCCTGGTTCTGGCCGATCGGCCGGCCGAACACCGCGCGCTCCTTGGCGTAGTTCGTGGCCTTGGCGATGAACCATTTGGCGTCGCCGACGCATTCGGCGGCGATCAGGATGCGCTCGGCATTCATGCCGGAGAGGATGTAGCGGAACCCCTTGCCTTCCTCGCCGATCAGATTCTCCGCCGGCACCTTCATGTCGGTAAAGAACACTTCGGTGGTGGCGTGGTTCATCATGGTGCGGATCGGGCGGATCTCGAGGCCGTTGTTCTTGGCCTCGCGCATGTCGACGATGAACACCGAAAGACCATCGGTGCGCTTCTTGCTCTGCTCCTTCGGCGTAGTGCGCGCCAGCAGCACCATCAGGTCGGAATGCTCGGCCCGGCTGGTCCAGATCTTCTGGCCGTTGACGATGTAGCTGTCGTTGCCTTCCTTGCGCGCAAAGGTCTTCAGCGAGGAGGTGTCGGTGCCGCTGGTCGGCTCGGTGACGCCGAACGCCTGAAGCCGCAATTCGCCGCTTGCGATCTTCGGCAGATATTTTGCCTTCTGCTCGTCGTTGCCGTGCCGCAGCACCGTACCCATCGTGTACATCTGGGCGTGGCAGCCGCCGCCGTTGCAGCCAGCGCGCTGGATCTCCTCGAGGATCGCAGCCGCGGCGGAAAGCTTCAGGCCCGCGCCGCCATATTCCTCGGGGATCAGCACCGAGAGATAGCCGGCCTGCGTCAGCGCATCGACGAAGGCCTTGGGATAGGCCATCTCGCGATCGAGCTTGCGCCAGTACTCGCCGGGAAACTGCGCGCACAGCTTCGCGACGGCTTCGCGGATGTCGGCGTGATCTTCGGTGTGGTGTTCTTCACTCATGGCGTTTCCCGTATCTAGCGGCAGTCAAGATAACGCCGGCCGATCCTCTGGCGTTGTGAAAACATCGCCAGCCCCCTATGCTCATTTGCTATAGCGTATGAAGTAGCCTTCGAGGATTGGCAAGCATGGATTTCCGGCAGCTCAGGACCTTCAGTTGCGTGGYGGAGCTCGGCAGTCTCTCCAAGGCCTCCGACACGTTGCGCGTGGCGCAGCCGGCGCTCTCTAGGCAGATCAAGCTGCTGGAACACGAGCTGYGCACCGAATTGTTCACGCGCAATGGCCGCGGCATGGTGCTGACGGAAGCCGGCCGTCTCCTGCTGGCACGCACCTCCGGCATCGTGCGGCAGATCGACCAGATCCGCGACGACATCCAGTCGACCAAGGGGCCGCCGTCCGGCCAGGTCGTGCTCGGCCTGGTTCCGACCGTGAGTTGCGTGCTGTCGGCGCGCTTTGCGCGCCGCTGCGTCGAAAAATTTCCCGGCATTTCGCTGCGCATCGTCGAGAGCTACAGCGGCCATCTCGTCGAATGGCTGCATCGCGGCGAGATGGATCTGGCCATTCTCTACGGCCGCTCCGCCGATCTGCATCTCAACGTGGAGAGCCTTGGCCGCGACAACATCGTCGCGGTTGGCCCGCGCGGCTGCGGCCTCGCGCGCAAGAAGAGCGTCGATGTCGGCTGGCTGCTGCGCCAGCGGCTGGTGCTGCCCAGTCATTCCCACGGTCTCCGCGCGCTGATCGAGCACGCCGCCGCCCAGCGCAAGATCAAGCTCAACGTCCAGCTCGAGGCGGATTCCTTCCGCGTGCTGACGAGCCTCGTCGAGGAAGGCCTCGGCTTCGCGCTGCTGCCGCCCTCGTCGGTCCACGGTGAGGTCGCCGACGGACGGCTGGAGACCGCGCCCGTATCCAAGCCGATGACGCGCGAACTCATTTTCGCCTCTCCGATCGACCGCCCGGGCTCAACGGCGTCGCTCGCCATCACGACGCTATTGCGCGAGGAAGTCGCGGCCTGCCGCAAGGAAGGCCTGTGGGACATCAAGTTGAGTTGAGGGCCAGTGCTGAATTCTCAGGAGAATTTAGGACACAAGCCCGCAGCTGGCCCTTCGCATATTGAGCGAGCTGTCATGCCGGAATTTTATAGCCGGCCGCGCGCTCCTCGAGCGTTAGGAGCACACTCTTCGTCCTACACTCGGTGTCATTGCCCGCGAAGGCGAGCAATCCAGTATTCCAGAGACGGCGCGGCTAGAATCGAGGAGCCGCGGCGTACTGGATGCCCCGCCTGCGCGGGGCATGACAGCAGAGATTGGCGAGGCCGCTTGCCTTAAGGTAGTCCCTAGAGCACGCCTACCCCGGAATCCTCACCGGCAACGACTCATATCCCTTGATGAAGCTCGAATAGATCCGCTTGGGCTCGCCGACCACCTCGATGCGGTCGAAGCGCTTCAGCATCTCCTCCCACACGATCCGCAGCTGCAGCTCGGCGAGGCGCATGCCGACGCAGCGGTGGATGCCGAAGCCGAAGGAGAGGTGGGTGCGCGGCCGCGGGCGGTCGATGATGAAGTCGTTTGGCTTCTCGAACATCTCCTCGTCGCGGTTGCCCGAGACGTACCACATCACGACGCGGTCGCCTTTCTTGATATGCTTGCCGCCGATTTCGGTGTCGGCAAGCGCGGTACGCCGCATATGCGCCAGCGGCGTCTGCCAGCGGATCACCTCGGGCACCATGGAGTCGATCAGCTCCGGATTGGCGCGCAGCTTGTCGAACTGGTCCGGGTTCTCGCTCAGCGCCAGCACCGAGCCGCTCATGGTGTTGCGCGTGGTGTCGTTGCCGCCGACGATGAGCAGGATGATGTTGCCCATGAGATTGTCGGGGTCCATGAAGCGCGTCGCATCATTATGTGCCATCAGCGACAGCAAATCGTTGCGCGGCGCGGAGTTGACGCGTTCGTTCCAGAGCTTGGACATGTAGGCGTAGCATTCGTCCATCTCGCGGCGGCGCTCTTCGGCCGAGGCGACGATGCCGCTCTTGGGCAGGGCGGTCGCGACATCGGACCAGCGCGTCAGCTTGCGGCGTTCTTCCCAGGGGAAGTCGAACAGGGTCGCCAGCATCTGCGTCGTCAGCTCGATCGAGACGCGTTCGACGAAATTGAAGGTCTCGTTGCGGGGTAGATTGTCGAGCACGGTCTGCGAGCGCTGGCGGATCAGTTTTGCCAGCTCGTCCAGATGCGTCGGCGTGAACATCGGCGACACCGTCTTGCGCTGCGCCGAGTGCTGCGGCTGGTCCATCGCGATGAAGCTCGGCCAGTCATAGCCCTGCGGCACGTCGCGGATCCCGATGCCGCCGAGCGTCGAGTCCGAGGAGAAGATGCCGTGACTGGTGTCGACATGCATGATGTCGTTGTACTTCACCACCGACCAGTACGGCTCGATCGGCGCATTGGTGCAGTAGTGCACCGGCTCTTCCTTGCGCAGCCGCTCGAACCACGGCCACAAGGTGTCGTCCTGGAACAGCCTGGGTGCGCCGGGGTGGAATTGCGCCAGCGGCGTCGCATAGGCCTCCTCGCGGGCCCTGCGCATGCGTTCGGCGTTGTCGGTTTTGACCGGAGTCTGGATGTTCATGGTAGTAGCTCCAGTGTTTCTCTTTCTCCCCGCAAGCGGGGAGAGGGAGTGATCTCACGCCGTGATCTTCACCGGCAAGGTTTCAAGTCCCTTTACGAAACTCGAATAGACCCGTTTGGGTTCGCCGACCACGTCGATATGGTCGAAGCGCTTGAGGATCTCTTCCCAGATAATCTTGAGCTGAAGTTCGGCAAGCCGCAAGCCGACGCAACGGTGAATGCCGAAGCCGAAAGAGAGGTGCGTACGCGGGCGGGCGCGGTCGATGATGAAATCGTAGGGCTTTTCGATCGCTTCCTCGTCGCGGTTGCCCGAGACGTACCACATCACGACCTTGTCACCTTGCTTGATCTGCTTGCCGCGGAACTCGAAGTCGGCAAGCGCGGTGCGCCGCATATGCGCCAGCGGCGTCTGCCAGCGGATCACCTCCGGCACGAAACTGTCGAGCAGGCCGGGGTTCTCGCGCAGCTTGCGATACTGCTCCGGATGCTGGCTCAGCGCGTAGATCGATCCCGACATCGTGTTGCGGGTGGTGTCGTTGCCGCCGACGATCAAAAGGATGAGATTGCCGAGGAAGTTTTTTGCATCCATGTCGCGCGTCGCGGCACCATGCGCCATCATCGAGAGCAGGTCACTCTTCGGCGGCTGCTCGATGCGCTCCTTCCACAGCCGCGCGAAATAGCCCGCACATTCGGTCAGCTCGGCCTGCCGTTCGTCTTCGGTGGCGACGAGGCCGTCGGGGCCGGGAATGGTGGTCGCGATATCGGACCAGCGCGTCAGCTTGCGGCGGTCCTCCCAGGGAAAGTCGAACAGCACCGCGAGCATCTGCGTGGTGAGCTCGATCGAGACACGATCGACCCAGTCGAACACCTGGCCCACGGGCAGATTGTCGAGGCACTCGGCGGAGCGCTCGCGGATGCTGAGCGCGAGATTGTCCAGATGCGTCGGTGTGAACATCGGCGCCACGGTCTTGCGCTGCGCCGCGTGGCGCGGCGGATCCATCGAGATGAAACTCTCGCGGCGCAGGTCCGGGTCGATGTCGCGGATGGTGATGCCGCCGAGCGCGGAGGCCGAGGAGAACACCGAATGGTTGGTCTCGATCTCCATGATGTCGTTGTAGCGCGTCACCGACCAGTACGGCCCGAACATCGAGTCCTTGCAATAGTGCACGGGATCTTCGCGGCGCAGCCGATCGAAATACGGCCAGAACGTATCGGTCCTGAACAACTCGGGATCGCCCGGATCGAACTGCTCCAGCGGCAGTGACGTGGCGCGCGCGCGTAGCTCGTCGAGCTTCGCCGCGCTCTCGATGGTCCCATGCATGACCGCTCTCCCTGACATGAACCGCGCGTTCTCGTTGAATTCTGCGCTGCGGTATTTGATTTGCAATTACAGCCGGTTGTCTGCGTCGGAGCAAGGGAGACTTTTGCCACATCCAACCTTTGCGAGAGGTGGCTAGATGCGTAGCCCGGATGGAGCGGAGCGAAATCCGGGATTCGGGCCGCCATTGGCGCTGTCCCGGATGACGCGGAGCCTGTCATCGGGCTACGGATCAGCAACCGTCACGCAGATGTGTCAACGTGATCTCCCGCACCCCCGCGCCTGCGGAATCATGCGAGAAATCGAGGTAAATCGAACCCAGCCATCTTGGGGATCGACCAAATCTCTGATCTATAGTTTGACCGTATCAGGTCCGCACCCCGAGGTTGCCGCCGTGAACGACATGCAATGGGCCCCCATCGGCTCCGAACCCTTACCCCCGCCGCTGCCGCCCACGCGGGTCGACTTCACCGGCAACCGCTCCGAGTTCCGCAAATTGGTCACCAAGGGTGCCATGCTTGAGCTCGTCACCTTCGGCTTCTACCGGTTCTGGCTGGTCACCGACATCCGCCGTCATTTGTGGACGAACACCGCGGTCGACGGCGATGCGGCCGAATACACCGGCCGGGCCAAGGAGCTGCTGGTCGGCTTCCTGTTCGCGCTCGCGATCCTGGTGCCGATCTACCTCGCTTATTTTCTCATCGGCATCGAGTTCGAGCGCTGGCAGGGCTTTGCCTCGACGCCGCTGTTCATCAGCTTCTACGCCTTCGGACAGTTCGCGATTTTTCGCGCGCGGCGCTATCGCCTGACGCGCACGGTCTGGCGCGGCGTCCGGTTCTGGATGGACGGCTCGGGCTGGGCCTATTCGTTCCGGGCCATGGCGTGGGGCCTGCTGGTGTTCCTCACCCTCGGCCTGGCGCTGCCCTGGCGCGAGGCGTCGCTCGAACGCTACAAGATGCGGCACACCCATTACGGCGATCTCTCCGGCGACTTCGAAGGCGACGGCTGGACCTTCTTCAAGCGCGGCTGGTGGCTGTGGCTCTTGAGCCCGATCGCACTCGTGATCTTCCCGCTCGCCCCGTTCTTCTATGCCGAGTTCAAGGCGCGTGAATGGCGCTGGTGGCTCGACGGCATCCGCATCGGCGGTGTCAGCCTGTCCTCGGAGTTGCCGCACAACGCGTTCTACGGCCTGTACTGGAAAGTGATCGGCTGGTGGATGCTGCTTTCGACCGTTTTCGCCGCCTATATGGGCGGTGGCGCCTTACTCGTCGTCCAGCTAAGTGGCGTTCCGGCTGATCAGGTCTTCGGCCCCGGAAATGCCGGCAAGAGCATCCCGATGCTGGTCATGATGGTGATCGGCTATTTCGCCGTGGCGCTAGCGATCAACATCGTCATGCGGGTCTATCTGCAGCGCGATCTCTGGGCCAAGGTGCTGGAAACCGTCGAGGTGCACAACATCGGGGCCGCGGCGGATGTACGCGGCAGCGGTGAGCTTGCCAGCGCGCTCGGCGAAGGCTTTGCCGATGGGCTCGATGTCGCGGGATTCTGATCTGTGAGTGAGTTGTCCACCGAGGTTCCGGCGCAGTCCGCCAAGCCGACGATATTCTTCGACGGCGTGTCGAGCCGCAGGCGGGAGGTGTCGCTGGCGCTCGGTGACGCGCTCGACATCGTCGAGGAGGGCGGAGCGCCGGTTCGCTGGACCTATGCCGACATTCGCCGCGCCGACAGTCCGGCCGGGATATTGCGCCTGGCCTCGACATCCGCGCCGCCGCTGGCGCGGCTTGAAATTCGCGACGCCGCGCTCGCCGCCGACGTGACCGCCCGCTGCATGCGTCTCGACGAGCACCAGACGTCGCGCCGCGGTGTCGCAAAGATCGTCGGCTGGTCGGTGGCCGCCGCCGTCTCCATCGTTTGCGTCGTGCTGTTCGGTGTGCCGCTCGCTGCCGACCGGCTAGCGCCGCTGGTGCCCAAGCCGATCGAACGGCGCATTGGCGACGCCTCCGAAGTCCAGGTGAAAACCATCTTCGGCCGCAAGGCGTGCGAAGACCCCGCGGGCAAAGCCGCGTTCACAAAACTGGTCAATCGTCTGCGCGATGCCGCCGGCCTCGACGACGATTCCATGACGGCCGGTGTACTGCCGACCTCGGTGCCGAATGCATTCGCGCTGCCCGGCGGCAAGGTGTACGTGCTGAGGGGCCTGGTCGACAAGGCCGAAAACCCCGACGAACTCGCCGGCATCCTTGCCCATGAGCTCGGCCATCTCAAGCATTACGACAACATGCGCGGGCTGATCTACAACGGCGGCACATCGTTCCTGATCGGCCTGTTGTTCGGCGACGTCACCGGCTCGAGCGCCGTGATCTTCGCCTCGCGCAGCGTGGTCGAAGCCTCCTATTCGCGCGAGGCCGAGACCGCCGCGGATACGTTTGCGATCGAGATCATGCACAAGCTCGGCCGCTCGCCGAAACCCGCGGCCGAACTGATGTTCCGCATCACCGGCAAGGAAGGCGGCTCCGGCCTCACCACGATCCTGGCGAGCCACCCGCTCACCGAAGACCGCCTCGCACGCATGACGAAGGAAGATCGTCCCGCCAGCGGCCCGCCGCTGCTGACGGACAAGGAATGGCAGTCGCTCAAGCTGATTTGCGGCAGCGGGAAGATCTAGAGCGTTTTCGAGCGAAGTGGCGACCGGTTCGCGTGAAGAAAACGCGTCAAAAAAAGAGCTCCGCGCCTACCGCGTCCCGTAAGCGCGGTCGCCGGCATCGCCGAGGCCCGGCAGGATAAAGCCGTTCTCGTCGAGACCTTCGTCCACTGCAGCCGTCCAGATCGGAACGTCGGGATGCAGTCCGCGCAGCCGTTCGAGCCCTTCAGGGGCCGCGATCAGGCAGGCGAGACGGATGTCCCTGGCGCCGCGCTCCTTCAGCCGGTCGATTGCGGCGACGGCCGTGTTGGCGGTCGCGACCACCGGGGTCACCACGATCGCGAGGCGCTCGCTGAGGTCGGACGGCGATTTGAAGAAATACTCGACCGCGGCAAAACTGTGCGGCTCGCGGTAGAGGCCGATATGGGCGACGCGCGCGGTCGGCACCAGATCCATCATGCCGTCGACGAAGGTCGTGCCGGCGCGCAGCATCGGCACGAATACCAGCTTCTTGCCGGCGATCTTGGCCGAATGCATCGTCGCCAGCGGCGTCTCGATGACGGTATCGGCGAGCGGCAGATCCCGCGTGATCTCGTAGCACAGCAG